>JAZQWA010000088.1:0-9353 GCA_045632065.1 Eubacteriales bacterium
CAGCGACGTTACTCCCCAGCCTCTGCTTATCAGATCGAGGCTCGGCAAGTACGCTATCTGCATGGTTGGCGTAATAAACAACACCGACGAGCTTGTTGATAAATACTTAGAGTCGGGCGACGGACAGTTTGACGCCATGACGGGCGGCGCGGTGAACACCACCGAGCTTTTGGCAGCTTTAATCAGCAAGAAGGAGAGCTTTACCGAGGGTATACGCTAC
This sequence comes from Eubacteriales bacterium, assembly GCA_045632065.1. Lineage (GTDB taxonomy): Bacteria > Bacillota > Clostridia > Oscillospirales > CAG-272 > UBA1740. The sequence goes on from JAZQWA010000088.1 coordinate 221, forward strand.
GCTCAAAGCGAGATTGACGGCACTGTTGCCATCCTTATACTCAAAAACGACGGTAATATTATCGCCGCAAGAGATAAGATGGGCAGACTTCCTCTTATTATTGGTAAAAACGAGGACGGATATTGCGCAACTCTTGAGCCTTTCACCGCCACGAAGCTTGATTACGAGCCCGTAAAAGAGCTTCGCGCAGGTGAAATCGTTGAAATCAGCGCAGATAGTATGACCTGTCTTTACGAGGGCACGGCAGAAATGAAAATCTGCTCATTCCTCTGGAGCTACTACGGCTACCCCACCTCTACCTACGAGGGAAAGAACGTGGAAATGATGCGTTATCGCAACGGAGCGATAATGGCAGACAATGATAAAAAGAGTGGCAAGAATGATGGTATCGACTACGTTGGCGGTATTCCCGACTCGGGCACTCCCCACGCAATCGGATATGCAAACAAGAGCGGTATTCCCTTTGCCAGAGCCTTTATTAAATATACGCCCACCTGGGCAAGAAGCTTTACTCCCGCAAACCAGGCGGACAGAAACCGCGTTGCCAAAATGAAGCAGATTCCCGTAAGGGAGCTTATCGAGGGCAAGAGCCTGTTGTTCGTCGACGACTCTATCGTAAGAGGAACCCAGATACGTGAAACGGTAGAATTCCTCTATGAAAGCGGAGCAAAGGAGGTTCATATGCGTTCTGCGTGCCCTCCTATTATGTACAGCTGCAAATACCTGAATTTCTCAAGAGCCACCAGCGATATGGAGCTTATCGCAAGAAAGATTATCGCCGAGCTTGAGGGCGACGAGGGCGCAAAGCATATTGACGAGTACAGCGATTTCAACACCGAGCGCGGACAAAGATTGCGCGAGAAGCTGTGCGAAAAATTACACCTCAAATCCATAGAATTCCAGTCGCTTGAGGGCATAATCGAGGCTATCGGTCTTGAGCCCTGCAAGCTTTGCACTTATTGCTGGAACGGAAAGGAAGATTAAAATGCATAACAAGTCCAAATCTGACAGCTACGCAGCGGCAGGCGTTGATATTACCGCCGGCTATAAGGCTGTGGAGCTTATGAAAAAGCATATATCAAGAACAAAGAACGAGGGTTGCCTTGATGACGTAGGCGGCTTTGGCGGCTGCTTCGGCCTTAATATCGCAGGTATGGAAGAGCCCGTACTGGTTTCGGGCACCGACGGATGCGGCACTAAGGTAAAAATGGCTATTCTTATGGACAAGCACGACACAATAGGCATTGATGCCGTTGCTATGTGCGTAAACGACATTATCTGCTGCGGAGCGAAGCCTTTGTTCTTCCTCGACTATATTGCCTGCGGAAAGAATATTCCCGAGAAAATCGCTGCAATTGTAAGCGGTGTTGCAGAGGGCTGCGTTCAGTCGTGCGCTGCTCTTATCGGCGGAGAAACTGCCGAGCACCCCGGTATGATGCCCACAGAGGATTACGACCTTGCAGGCTTTGCCGTTGGTATCGTTGACAAAAAGAAGATTCTCGACAACACAAAAACCAAGGAGGGCGACGTGCTTATCGCTCTTGCATCAAGCGGAGTTCACTCAAACGGCTTCTCGCTTGTACGTAAGGTATTCGACATAGATAACAACCCCGACAGCCTTTATACAGCAAACGACTTTCTCGGTGGAAAATCCATTGCCGAAACCCTTCTCACTCCCACCAAAATATACGTTAAGAGCGTTCTTAGGCTTCTTGAGTCGGTTGACGTCAAGGGCATTTCTCACATCACGGGCGGCGGCTTCTACGAGAATATTCCGAGAGCTCTTCCCAAGGGTATGAGCGCTAAAATCAATAGAGATTCAGTTCGTGTGCTTCCTATCTTCGAGCTTATCGCAAAGACCGGCAACATTCCCGAGAGGGATATGTTCAACACCTATAACATGGGTGTTGGTATGAGCATCACTGTTGCAAAAGAGGACGTGGACACCGCTCTTGAGATTCTCCGCGGCGCAGGTGAGGACGCTTACGTTATCGGTGAGATAATAAAGGGTGACGACGGCGTGGTATTCTGCTAATGGAACAGAAAAAAACTAAAATTGCCGTGCTCGTTTCGGGCGGCGGCACTAATCTCGGCGCTCTTATCGCTGCCGAGAGGGACGGAATTATAAAATCGGGTGAAATTGCCCTGGTTATATCCAATAAGGCAGGCGTTTACGCTCTTGAGCGTGCGCGCATGGCGAATATTGAGGCGCTTACCGTCACGAAGGCGGAGTGCGGCTCACAGGAGGCCTTTGAGGACAGGCTTATCGCTGAACTTCAGACTCGCGGAATAGAGCTTATCGTTCTCGGCGGCTTTATGGCTATACTTTCAGAGAAATTCACCTCTCTTTACAAAAATCGCATAATTAACGTGCATCCCTCTCTTATTCCCTCCTTCTGCGGAAAGGGATTTTACGGCCTCAGAGTACACGAGGCGGCGCTTGAATACGGAGTAAAGGTAACAGGCGCAACCGTTCATTACGTGAACGAGATTCCTGACGGCGGAAAAATTATTCTGCAGAAAAGCGTGAACATTGAGGAGGGTGACACCCCCGAAATTCTTCAAAAAAGAGTTATGGAGCAGGCCGAATGGATAATTTTACCCAAGGCGTGCGAAATAGTATCAAAAAAGCTCCTTGACGAGCGAATTATGGAAGTTTGATTATGACAAACAAAGAACTGATAACCGAAAACTTCGGCGTTATGCTCTTCGGAGACAGCGTAATGAAGGAAAGGCTCACCCCCACTGCCTACGAGGCGGTAAGAGCTGCCAAGGAGTGCGGAATTCCGCTTACTCACGAGGTTGCAAAATGCGTGGCAAAGGCCATGCTTGAGTGGGCAGTTGAACACGGAGCGACGCATTATACCCATTGGTTCCAGCCAATGACGGGTATAACTGCAGAAAAGCACGATGCCTTTATCGAGCCTCATAAATACACTAAAGAGCCTATTCTGAAGCTCTCCGAGCGCTCGCTCGTTAAGGGCGAGGCAGATGCTTCAAGCTTCCCCTCGGGCGGACTTCGAGCTACCTTTGAGGCGAGAGGCTACACCGCGTGGGACCCCACCTCTTATGCCTTCGTTAAGGACGGCAGCCTTTATATTCCCACGGCATTCTGCTCCTACGGCGGTGAGGCGCTGGACAAAAAGACTCCACTTTTACGCTCTATTGACGCTCTCAACGTGCAGGCGCTGCGAGTTCTCAGGCTTTTCGGTGATGAAAAAACCAAGCAGGTCATTCCTACCGTTGGCGCAGAGCAGGAATACTTCCTTATAGATAAAAGCGTCTACGAAAAGAGACTTGACTTAATACATTGCGGCCGCACTCTCTTCGGCGCCCGCCCCGCAAAGGGACAGGAGCTTGAGGACCATTACTACGGTTCTATAAAGCCGAGAGTTGCCGCATTTATGAAGGAGCTTGACACAGAGCTCTGGAAGATGGGCGTTTATGCAAAAACCAAGCACAACGAGGCGGCTCCTGCCCAGCACGAGCTGGCGTGCATTTTTGCATCGGCTAACGTTTCCACAGACCAGAACCAGATAGTGATGGATCTTATGAAATCCATAGCGGGCAAGCACGACCTTGTATGTCTTCTTCACGAGAAGCCATTTGCATCGGTAAGCGGCAGCGGTAAGCACAACAACTGGTCGCTCTCCACCGACTCGGGCGAGAACATCTTCGAGCCGGGCGACACACCTATGCACAACGCCAGATTCTTGCTCTTCTTGCTTGCGGTTATCTCCGCGGTGGACAAGCACCAGGATTTGCTCCGCATCAGCGTTGCATCTGCAGGTAACGATCACCGTCTCGGCACCTCCGAAGCGCCCCCTGCCATTATCTCGGTATATCTTGGCGAGGAGCTTGAGGGTATTCTTGATGCGCTTGAGCGAGGCGAAAGCTATCACTCGGCTGACATATCCGAGCTTAACGTAGGTATATCGGTTCTTCCTACTATAAAAAAGGACTCAACAGACAGAAACAGAACCTCTCCCTTTGCATTTACGGGAAACAAGTTTGAGTTCCGTATGGTTGGCGCTCCCGCAAACATCGGTTGTCCCAATTTCATACTGAATACCATCGTTGCCGACCAGCTTAAAGTCTTTGCTGACGAGCTCTCGGGCAAGGAAAACTTAAACGACGCTTTAGCAGAGCTCTTCCGCAGGACTGTAAAGGAGCACAAGAGGATAATATACAGCGGAAACAGCTATTCAGACCAGTGGCGCGAGGAAGCAAAGGTGAGAGGACTTCTCAATCTTGCAACCACACCCGACGCCCTCGTACATTATCACAGCGACAAAAACGTAGAGCTTTTTGAAAGACACCAGGTGCTTTCGGAAAGCGAAATCAAATCCAGAGGAGAAATCCTGCTCGAAAACTATGCGAAAACCATACATATTGAAGCTCTCACGGCTCTTGATATGGCAAGACACGAGATTTTCCCAAGCGTAGTAAAATATCAGGACTTCTTGCTTTGTGAAATTGAGAAAAAGCACAAATTCCCATCATTATCCGCAAGACCTGAGGAGGAAATGCTCTCTCGCATAAGCTCTTACTTTGAGAGATTCTGGAACGAGATTTCACTTCTCGAAGCAAACCTCAGAAAATATCCACAAAAGGCTCCCGCAAAGGAAAAGGCCTTCTATGCAAAGGATACTCTTCTTTCGGGAATAGAAAGGCTCAGACAGAGCGCAGACGCAATAGAGCTTCTCGTAGGAAAGCAGTTTATGCCCTATCCGTCATACGAGGATATTCTCTACAGCGTTAAATATTAAGGAGATTTTGACAATGAATGTTTACAAAATACACAACATAGGCGAGCTTATTAAGGATAATCCTTACGTAGGCCGTGGAATTGTTATAGGAAAAAGCGAGAGCGGCGAGTATGCCGTAAGCGCTTACTTCATAATGGGCAGAAGCAACAATTCAAGAAACAGAGTGTTCACAAAAAGAGGCGGCGACCTCTTTACCGAGCCCTTCGATGCAAGCAAGGTTGAAGATCCTTCCCTTATAATTTACGCAGCGGTAAGAGAGACCGAAAAGGGACTTATCGTTACCAACGGCGACCAGACCGACACCGTTTACGACGGACTCAAAGCAGGACTTTCCTTCTCCGACTCTCTGAAAAGCCGTAAGTTCGAGCCCGACGCTCCCAATCTCACTCCCAGAATCAGCGGTTATATTACCTTTGAAAACAACGACTTCTCCTACGAGATGAGTATTCTTAAATCCGCAGACGCCATGGGTACGGCTTGTAACCGTTACACCTTCTCCTATCCCTCTCTTTGCGGACTTGGACACTTTATTCACACCTACGTGACCGACGGCAACCCAATCCCCACATTCCAGGGCGAGCCCGAAAGAGTAAGCATTCCCGACGACATCGACGCATTCACAAACGACGTATGGAACAATCTCAACGAGGATAACAAAATCTCCCTTTACGTAAGATATACCGATCTCTCATCCGGAGAGATTACCGAAAGACTCATCAACAAAAACTCCTGATGGACATAGGAAGGATAAGATATGAAAGAATTTGAACTCAAGTATGGCTGTAACCCCAACCAGAAGCCCTCAAAAATTTATATGAACGACGGCTCCGAGCTCCCCATTGAGATCCTCTCGGGCAAACCCGGATATATAAACTTCCTCGACGCCTTCAACTCCTGGCAGCTTGTAAAGGAAATCAAGGAGGCAGTTGGCATGCCCGCTGCGGCAAGCTTCAAGCACGTATCTCCCACCTCTGCCGCAATCGGCAGACCTCTTTCTCAGGCTCTCAAGCAGGCATGCTTCGTTGACGATATCGAGGGACTCGACGACTCCCCTCTTGCCTGTGCTTATGCCAGAGCAAGAGGCACTGACAGAATGTCATCATTCGGTGACTGGATCGCTCTCTCTGACGAGTGCGATCTTACAACTGCTAAAATCATCAGCCGCGAGGTTTCCGACGGTGTTATAGCTCCCTCCTACGCTCCCGATGCTCTCGAGCTCCTCAAAGCCAAGAGAAAGGGTGCATACAATATTGTAAAAATCGATCCCAACTACGTTCCTGCCGAAATTGAAACCAAGCAGGTGTTCGGTATCACCTTTGAGCAGGGCAGAAATAATTTCAAAATCAACCGTGAGCTTCTCTCCAACGTTGTTACCGCAAACAAGGAGCTTCCCGACGAGGCTAAGGTCGATATGATTATTGCGCTTATCACCTTGAAGTACACACAGTCAAACTCTGTATGCTTTGCAAAAGACGGTCAGGCTATCGGTGTCGGCGCAGGTCAGCAGTCAAGAATACACTGCACCCGCCTTGCAGGAGACAAGGCAGACCTTTGGAATCTTCGCCAGAGCGAGAAGGTTCTTTCTCTTAAGTTTGCAGAGGGCATTGGCAGACCTGACAAAAACAACATCATTGACCTCTACCTCTCCGACAGAGACTCCGACACGGTTCTCGGTGATGACGTATGGCAGAATTACTTCTCCGAAAGACCCGAGCCATTCACGAGAGAAGAAAAGGACGCTTATCTCGCAACCATCAGCGGTGTAACCGTGGGCTCTGACGCATTCTTCCCCTTCTCAGACAACATCGACCGCGCGGCAAAAAGCGGTGTAAGCTATATTGCCGAGCCAGGCGGTTCTATCCGCGACGACCTCGTTATCGAGGCAGCAGACAAATATGGAATGGTAATGGCATTCACAGGAATGCGACTCTTCCACCACTAATCCACAAATTTGTAAAGACAACTTTACAAAAAGTACGTTTTAAGGAGCATAAAATGAAAATTTTAGTCGTTGGCGGCGGTGGCCGCGAGCACGCTATAATTAAATCCATAAAGAAAAATCGCAACATAGACACAATATACGCTCTCCCCGGCAACGGCGGTATAGCAGACGATGCTATTTGCGTAGATATCGGTGCAAAGGATATCTCGGGCATAGTGAATTTTGCAAAAGAGAACGCTATTGATTATGCAGTCGTAGCGCCTGACGACCCCCTTGTGCTTGGCGCGGTTGACGCTCTCGAGGCGGTAGGTATTCCCTGCTTTGGACCTGCCAAGGCGGCGGCTATTATCGAGGGTAGCAAGGCTTTCTCCAAGGAGCTTATGAAAAAATACTCCATTCCCACCGCAAAATACGAGACCTTCTCGGTTGAGAGCGAGGCTCTTGCCTATCTTGACACCGTAGATTTCCCTACCGTAGTAAAGGCTGACGGTCTTGCGCTCGGAAAGGGCGTTATAATTGCAAACGACAAGGCAGAGGCAGTAGCGGCAGTTAAGTCGATGATGTCCGAGGGCATTTTCGGTGATAGCGGAAAGCGTGTTATCATCGAGGAATTCCTCGTAGGCCCTGAGGTTTCGGTGCTTGCATTCACCGACGGAAAATGCGTTGTGCCTATGGTTTCCTCTATGGACCACAAGAGAGCCCACGATGGTGACGAGGGACTTAACACAGGCGGTATGGGTACAATTGCTCCTAACCCGTACTACACCGACGATATTGCAGATATCTGCATGAGAGATATCTTCATTCCCACCATAAATGCAATGAACAGCGAAGGTAGAACCTTTAAGGGTTGCCTTTACTTTGGACTTATGATTACCAAGGACGGCCCGAAGGTTATCGAGTACAACTGCCGCTTCGGCGATCCCGAAACGCAGGTTGTGCTTCCTCTTCTCAAAACCGATCTTCTCGACGTAATGATGGCGGTTAGCGAGGAGCGACTTTCCGAGATCGACGTAGAATTTTCCACCGATGCGGCATGCTGTGTTATCATGGCATCCGACGGTTATCCCGAAAAATATGCCAAGGGCTACGAAATAACCATTCCCGAGGCTATCAAGGACAAGGTTTACATTGCAGGCGCGGCTATTAAGGACGGCAAGCTCGTTACCTCGGGTGGACGTGTGCTTGGCGCAGTAGACACCGCAAAGGAGCTTTGTGACGCTATAAAGGGCGCATACGCTCTTGTAGACCAAATCCACTTTGACAATGCATATTACCGACACGATATAGGAGCGAGAGCTCTTGCCTGCAAAAAGGAGAGTAAGTAATGGTATATAGAATATACGTAGAAAAGAAGGCGGAGCTTGCTCACGAGGCAAATTCGCTAAAAAACGAGTTTCGTCAGCTTGTTGGCATCAAGGCTCTTGAGGGCGTTCGGGTTCTCAATCGCTACGACGTTGAAAATATTGACGAGGCGCTTTTTGAAAAGACGGTCAGCACAGTATTTTCCGAGCCCCAGCTTGATATAGTTACCACCGAGCTTGACGCAAAAGGCGGCAGAGTATTTGCCGTTGAATATCTCCCCGGTCAGTACGACCAGAGAGCAGACTCAGCAGCCCAGTGCATACAGATAATCTCCTGTGGAGACCGTCCCACCATTCGCACCGCAAAGGTGTACGTTCTCTCGGGAAATATTACCGATAGTGACGTAAATGAAATCAAAAAATACGTTATAAACGCAGTTGAAAGCCGCGAGGCATCTCTTGAAAAGCCCGAGACTCTGGCTATCGAGTATGCGATTCCCGAGACGGTTGCGACCGTTGACGGCTTTATCGGTCTTGACGAGTGTGGCATGGCAGAGCTTCTCGACAAGCTCGGACTTGCTATGGATATCGACGACCTCAAATTCCTGCAGGGCTACTTCAGAGATGAGGAAAAGAGAGACCCCACCATTACGGAAATCAGAGTGGTTGACACATATTGGTCAGACCATTGCCGTCACACCACCTTCTCTACCCATATTGATAACGTAAAAATAGACGACAAGGCAGTTGCCGAGGCTTACGAAAGATACCTTGCATCAAGAGTTGAGGTTTACGGCGAGGAAAAGGCGGCAAAGCGCCCCCAGACCTTAATGGACATCGCAACTATTGCGGTAAAGGTGCTTAAAAAGCGCGGAGAGCTTCCCGAGCTTGACGAGAGCGAGGAAATCAACGCATGCTCTATTCACGTAAATGCAGACATCAACGGCGAGGAGCAGGACTTCCTGCTTATGTTCAAAAACGAGACTCACAATCACCCCACCGAAATCGAGCCCTTCGGTGGCGCTGCAACCTGTATTGGCGGATGCATTCGTGACCCGCTTTCAGGCAGAGCATACGTTCATCAGGCGATGCGCGTAACAGGCGCGGCAGACCCCAGA
>JAZQWA010000089.1:0-6310 GCA_045632065.1 Eubacteriales bacterium
GAGGTAACTATGAAGAATAAAAAAATTATAAACATTTATAAATTTTCCATTGTCTTATCATGTGTAGCTTTTATATTAACGTTTGTTATCCCTATTGTAGCCGTTACAGTTAATTTTAAAAACGAAACCATTATATATTCCTGTATCTATGGATTCTTTTCTATAGCTCTTTTATCAGGATTGGTGGTTCTTATTATACCGTTTGTAGCAAATAAAAAATCTAAAAAAGAAATAGATAGTTTGTTTTCTTATAAAAAGAGTACTGACAAGATAAAAATCAATAAGTTTAAATTTGAAGAACTGTTAGTTCTATTAAATGAAAAATTAAACGTTAAAGGTTATGAAAAGAAGAAAAGCTATATTGAGAATCAGTTGGAATTGCATATCTTTTTAAAAGATTTTTTTGCCATTAAAACAAGCGCCTTTGTGGTAGTATATTTGCAAGAGCTTACTAATGCTAATATTGAAATATGCGAAGAATTAATTGAAGATTATTTTAAAAATAACAATACGGTGCATTTTGACAATATTGACATAATCACGGTGTTTTGTGTTGAACGGTCAATTTCTTCTTTTGACACGAACTTAAATATAAAGGTTGAGCAAGATATTAATATAAGTAGATTTTGCTCCGTCGTTTCATTGGAAGAAAGCAGTCTTTACATTGTTGCACCGAACAGCAAGTTTGCCATTGCTAAATACAATAAGAACAAAAAGTTCTTTATGAAATTTGTTGATTTTTTGTTCCATACATAAAATAACCTTTAGTGGGGCGACCTGCTGACGAGCTTTTATAGGGCAACCACTAAAGCGTTGTATCCATATTTAGAACCATATTATAACTAAGGAGTAGTTTATGGTAAAAACATATTGGGATTTGTTAATATATGGCGTGATTTTGATTGCTTTTGGTATTTTTGCAATCATATTTGTCTGCGTACAATTTCGCAAAGGTGCATTAAGTAAAAATTATGTTATTATAGGCGGTGCACTGATGATAATTTGTATGTGTCTTACATCGAATACGATTATTTCGTGCATAAAAGATTACAAGTATGTTTCCAATAATGAATACCTGGAAGCCGATGCTGTAGTTGTTGAGTTTACGTATGCAAAACGAGACCTGGACGGAAACGGCCAAATGACCTATGCTAAGCCTAAATTTTACATTGAAGAAACGAATGAATATATAATTCTACACGTTAAAGATGTAGAGGTAGGTGAAAAATACAGAATTCGCTATTTACCAAATACTAAAATATGTGAAGTTCTTTATCACATAGAGTAAAAAATGCCACCACGGGCAACCATGGTGGCGTGGATAAACCCACCTAAATTCGCAGTGTGTCAGCAACCATACCGTAACCTATAACAACGGTGGCGGCTCAGGACCTGTAAAGTATAACCCATTCAGATACAGAGGCTACTACTACGACACCGACCTAGGAATGTACTACTTGCAGTCACGGTACTACGATGCCACGATATGTAGATTCATAAATGCGGACGGTTACGTATCTACAGGACAGGGCGTTATTGGAAACAATATGTTTGCATATTGCAACAATAATCCTGTCATGGGATATGATCCAACTGGAGAATACTGCGTTGCTAATAAAGACGGTACCGATACCAATTATCTTGACGATTGGCTTATAGAAGGCGCAGGAGCCGGAGGTTACGGCGGAACCGGAAACTATTTTGGATATGGCACTTCATATTATAGCTATTCAATAAGGAATTATAGTTCAGCAACAAATATTCCAAGATACTATAATGTCACTGGTGCTGTTTCTGTTAATGATGGGATGGCGGTTGGCAGTAGTGGTACAACCATTATTTATAGATCAGTCAGCAGTGCAGAAGCACTTGATATTAAAAATACGGGTCAGTTTAACATATCTCCTAATGGAATGGACTGTAAACAATTTGGATTTGATTATGGAGAAACTGCTCAATTTGGACAAAAGGTAGGTCAAAATATTATAGTAAGCGCGAGAATTCCTACTAGTTCGCTTGGAAGGTTTTATACTCAGGGGGTAGATACAAGTATTTTTAGGCATGGAACACTGACTGTTTATGGAGATGATATTGGATATTTTAATCAACTTATAGCTGGAACAATTGTATTTTATAGGTAGGAGATATATGAAAATGAAAATTATACCATTGAATGAACGCGCCCCTGACGTTGAGGCATATATTTCGCTTAATACAAACAAGAAGCATCCTGTTATAAGTGGATATAGACCAACGCACAGAGTAAGAGGGGACTATCTCACCACCGGAGTCCACAAGTATTATGACGTTGAAAGTATTATGCCCGGACAAACAGTTTTGGGAACAATAACGTTTATTACTCCAGAAGTATATCCAAAAACATTGTGGATTGGGAAACAAATAGATATTTGTGAGGGCGAGATAATTGTTGGTACTGCAACGATTACAAAAATATTTAATCCGATTTTGCAGATAGATAAGAACGGAAGGTGATTGATATGAGCTTAAATATAAATTCTCCTTCTTATTATAGCTCTATTTATGGAGTAATTGATGAAGTATACAAAATGTGCCGTGACATTGAAAAAAATATAGATATAAGTTTGTATACTAAAGAGTTTGATTCTATAGGAATTATTCCAATAATCGCTCCTAAGGAAGAACTCGAAAAGGGAAAATGGAAAGAAGTAAAAAGAGTTTTATTTGCTTCAAGACTTGCTATAATTTCGTTGCAAATTGATTATGATATTTTTCACAATGGTAATGTTCAAGATAAAATGAAACTTATTCTTCAGAACATTTTTGATTCGCTTTTGATTGTTAAAAGAAAAGCAAAAAGTGATTTCAACTACGAATTGCTAATTAAAGACATTTTAGCCATAGCAAGAAAGCATATAACGATTTTATAATTTTTATAGTGATACTATAGGGCAACCACTAAAAAAAGAGACGAGGGAGACACGTATGATAATAGTTAATAAAATTTTATACGATGAGGAATCAAGAGAAGCAGATATAGAATTAAAATCTGATGATATATGTATCATGTGTTATTGCCATCCTGCAAAGAATTTAAAAAAAATCTATGAGTCACCTAATCACAATATAGTTGCCTTTCAAGCGGAAAATGTTATGGTAGATAACCATACAATTCCACAAGCGGTAAAAACAACAAGCGGTTATTATTCATATTTTTTAAGAGGTAAAGTGATATCTGCCACAAAAATACAAATTAATGATTTTGTAATTCAAATTGGTGCAATTCCAAAAGATATTGAAATTGGCGCCTATGTCTCTTGCAGTTGTCTACGTTTGGACTATATAATTAATTGTTTTGATGAATATGACTAAATAATTGATTAATACTAATACGCCACCACGGGTAACCGTGGTGGCAAGGATAAACCTACACCGACACCCAGTGGGGTGACCTGCTGACAAGCTACAACAGTACAACTATCACCTATGCGGCAGTATTATCCCTGCTGAAAATTCTTTATAACTGAAAAAAGGCGAGGATTTTTAATGATCCTCGCCTGATTTTTGTTATTTCGTGCAAAAAACGTACTGTTTGTGCGTTTTTTATTGAAAAATATGAAAAAGTATGTTAAACTTACTATGAAGAGCTATTTTTAAGCAAAAAAATTGGATGTTTTATATAAATAGGCTTTAAAATTTAGAATTACTCCACTTTGTAAAGGAGATTAAAATGGATTTTACTGAAAAAATCAAGTCACTCACCCTTGAACAAAAGGCGGCGCTACTTCAGGGAGCAAGCGTATGGACTACTCATTCTGTAAAGAACGCCGAAATTCCCTCGATATTTTTAGCTGACGGTCCTGTTGGCTTACGTAAGCAGGCAGGCTCTGCTGACCACCTCGGACTTAACGCTTCAATCCCCGCGACCTGTTTTCCGACAGCTGCCACCATGGCAAACAGCTGGAATACCGAGCTCGCAGAGGAGATGGGCGCAGCGCTTGGCAGGGAAGCGGCGGCAAATGACGTAAACGTTGTTCTCGGCCCGGGACTTAACATAAAAAGAAGCCCACTTTGCGGCAGAAATTTTGAATATTTTTCCGAGGACCCCTATCTTTCGGGCAAAATGGCAGCCGCATACATAAAGGGCATACAGAAAAACGGCGTAGGAGCCTGCCCGAAGCATTTTGCAGTTAACTCCCAGGAGCTTCGCAGAATGTCCATGGACTCGGTTCTTGACGAAAGAACTATGCGTGAGATTTACCTCACAGGCTTTGAAATTGCAGTAAAAGAAGGCAAGGCAAAGACCATAATGTCCTCTTACAATATGGTAAACGGCACTTATGCTAACGAAAACGGCCACCTGCTTATTGATATTCTTCGCGACGAATGGGGCTTTGACGGGTTCGTTGTAACCGACTGGGGCGCAGACAACAATCACACCGAGGGCGTCCGTAACGGAAGCAACCTTGTAATGCCTGCTCCGGGCGCAGATTGTGCAATTGGTCTTATCGAGGACGTCAAGGCAGGAAAAATTGACGAGAGCATACTCGATAAGCGTATTGCCGAGCTGCTTTCGGTGGTTTATTCTACCAAAGAGGCGGTTGACAAGGCTGAAAAGACCTTCGATATCGAAAAGCACAACGACATTGCTCGCCGTTGCGCAGAGGAAAGCATAGTGCTTCTTGATAATGACGGCATTCTTCCTCTTTCCGAGGGCGATAGCGTAGCGATAATCGGTGATTTCGCTAAAAAAGCGAGATATCAGGGCGCAGGATCCAGCCAGGTTAACCCCACAAAGCTTGACAATCTCTATGACGCACTTGCAAGCAGACTTAATATCACAGGCTATGCCCAGGCCTTCGACCGCACAAAGCCCGCACCCATACAGAAGCTTATCGACGAAGCGATTTCCGTGGCAGAAAAGGCTGAAAAAGTCCTTCTTTGCGTTGGTCTTGACGAAATTCTCGAAAGCGAAGGCATGGACAGACTTCACATGGAGCTTTCCGAGAGCCAGAGAAAGCTTATCGAAAGCGTTTGCGCTGTAAACAAGAACGTAATCCTCGTTCTCTTTGGCGGCGCTCCCTTTGTAATGCCCGACAGAAGCCTTTACCGCGCTGCAATTCACGGCTACCTCGGCGGTCAGGCATCAGGCTCTGCTATGGCGGCGGCATTGCTTGGCGACGTCAATCCCAGCGGTAAGCTTAACGAAACCTGGCCTCACAGACTCGAGGATAACCCCTCGTACAATTATTTCCCCAGCAAAGAGCGTACCGCAGAATACCGAGAGGGAATTTTCGTGGGTTACCGTTATTATGACACCGTCGGCAAGTCGGTGCGCTATGCATTCGGCCACGGCATCAGCTATACAGAGTTTGATTATTCCGACATTAAGGTTGAAGATAATAACGTAAGCTTCACAATTACCAACACAGGTAATCGCGACGGTAAAGAGGTTGCCCAGCTTTACATTCACGCCAAGAATTCGGGTGTATACCGCCCCGAAAAAGAGCTTAAGGGCTTTACAAAGGTTGCCATTGCCGCAGGTGAGAGCAAGAGGGTGGAAATCCAGCTTGACGATAAAGCGTTCCGCTTCTTTAACACCGAAAGCAACTGCTGGGAAATCGAAGAAGGCGACTATGAAATCATCGTTGCATCATCTTCCGACAAAGCAAGGCTCAGCGCAACCGTTCATATAAACGGAGTAAAGGTGGCTGCCACATCTCCCGGATGCTACAAGATCGGTAATATTGAGAACGTATCCGATGATGCTTTCAGAGCAATACTCGGCAGAGATATTCCCGATGGCTCCTGGAGTGGCGAACTTACCGAAAATGACGCAATATGTCAACTATACTATGCAAAATCTGCTTTTGCAAGACTGCTTTACAAGATTTTGACCTCTATGAAGAACAAGGCGGAAGCGAAAGGCAAACCCGATTTGAACATAATGTTCATCTATAATATGCCTTTCCGCGCCATGAGCAAGTTCTCCAACGGCATAGTTTCAAGAAAAATGGTTGACGATATTCTTCTAATCGTTAACGGCCATTTCTTCAGAGGCTTTGGCAGGGTAATTGCAGACCTGTTCCGCAATCTGTCGGCTACATCAAAATTCAAAAAGAAAATTTAAACCTAAAGCCCTCGGCAATCTGCCGAGGGCTTTTAATTATAATAAATTATTTTTTAGAGTAAAATCTACCCGTACGAGTATTCATATTCTTGATTTTTTCTATAAGAGCTTCTCTGCGGTATCTTGGACTTATGCGCCAGGTCCAATTTGCCTCGGCAACGGACGGAGTGTTCATTCTACCTTCTTCATTGGTCAACTCAA
>JAZQWA010000090.1:0-6291 GCA_045632065.1 Eubacteriales bacterium
GTGAAAAGCTCACCGGGAATCATCATGGTTGCCAAGAGAGCTGCGAACATTGCGTTCTTACCCACAAATTCAAGTCTTGCAAATGCAAATGCGGAAAGCACTGTAATAACAAGAGAAAGAAGTGTGGACACGATACCTACGATAAGAGTATTTACAAAGAGCTTTACAAGCTCAGCCTTTGTGAACGCTGTTACGTAGTTGCCCCACATAATGGTCTTGGGGAAAAGTGTGGGAACTGCAAGTCTGTACTCGGCAAGAGACTTAAGCGAAGAAATTATCATCCAGTAGAACGGGAAGACAATTATGAGAGCCATAATACCGAGGAAGAGGTAAAGAGCTATCTGTGTCAAAACCTTAAATGCTCTCTGAGTAGAGGTAACCTTTTGCATGTCACGTTCTTTCATAACTTTAATTTTTGTATCTGACATTTTTCATTACCTCCTTTATTAATAGTGTGTCTTCTTCTTACTTACACCGAGGTTAACGAGTGTAACGAGGAAGATGATACCAAAGAGAATGAGCGCAGCCGCAGATGCACGTCCCTCGTTGTTACCAAGCTGGTCGTAAATGTAACCAACCATAGTCTGGAGTCTGGGAACACCCATACCTGCTCCGGGGGGCTGCATGCCTTCACCAAAGATACCTACGATACTTGTATATTCCTTAAATCCTCCGATAAAGCCTGTGATTACAACGTAAGCAATCATAGGAGAAAGGAGCGGAACTGTAATCTTTGTAAATACTCTCCACTTGGGTGTAGAGTCGATCTTAGCAGCATCGTAATACTGCTTGTTTACACTCTGAAGACCGCCAAGAAGAATAAGTATCTTGAAGGGAAGCGCATTCCATACAATGTAAATAATCATAACCGCAATGTTTGCAGCGTAGCTTGAACCTACGTTGATCCAGTTAATGGGGTCAACGCCAAACACACCCAGTATTGCGTTAATAATACCCAGCGACGAGCTTGCTCCTACGTCGTTAACGTTTACACCTACGATATTAAACATAGCCGCAAATACCATGCCTATCGCAATGGAGTTAGTAACGTAAGGCAAGAAGAAGATGGTTTGTAAGAATCTCTGCAACGGCTTTATCGCATTAAGACATACTGCGATAAGGAGTGCAAGGAATGTGGAAATCGGAACTGTAAGGATACAAAGAAGAACTGTATTCTTCATAATAACCTTGAAGCCTGCGTCATTAACGACGTCGGTAAAGTTCGAGAATCCGAATTCAAATTCGGTTTCACCGCCCATATCCATAGTAAGTGAATACGGTCTGTATCCGCCGAACAAGTCGTCTATGCCGTCACCGTCAACGTCGAATCCCATTTCAGCATCCCAATAAACGGTGAACGCCATTTTTACTGTGTTGATAATGGGCCATACTGTGAATATTACAAGCAGTATGATTGCGGGCAAAAGGTAGAGCCAAGCCTTCCATTTATCAAACTTAATCTTATGCAAAAATTTTTTCATGATCAAATCTCCTCTTTGTAATCAACGGGAGTCTGTCCACCAAAATAAATTCTGCCCTCAGTTTCGCTATCAAAGAGGAATACCTTGTGGGGCTTGAGGTCATACTTAACAAATTCTGCATTTGCGTCAACCTTGTAGTCTGCATCAACAATAGAACGGATAGAAGGTGTCTGCATTGCATCGTTAGAGGAAACGATACTTACGTCACGTCCCATAACTTCGACGTTAGAAATCTTACATGTGAGCTTACCGTTAGCGGAAGGAATGAAGCCTTCAGGACGGATACCTACGAATACTTCGCGATCTCCGATGCCGTCAACGTCAAGAACAGCCTCGTCGCCAATGTAAAGCTTACCGCCATTAACAGTACCCTTGAATACGTTGATGGGGGGAGTTCCAAGGAACTTCGCAACAAAAAGATTGATGGGGTTATCGTAAATTGTCTGGGGCTTACCAACCTGCTGGACAACACCGAGCTTCATAACTACGATAAGGTCGGAAATGGACATAGCCTCTTCCTGGTCGTGTGTTACGAATACGGTGGTGATTTTGGTTTCTCTCTGAATTCTTCTGATTTCCTCACGGGTCTGAAGTCTCAGACGCGCGTCAAGGTTGGAGAGGGGCTCGTCCAAAAGAAGAACGCGGGGCATCTTAACAAGCGCACGCGCGATAGCAACTCTTTGCTGCTGACCACCGGAAAGCTCGCTGGGCTTACGCTCCATAAGCTCGTCAATCTGAACAAGCTTAGCTACCTCGTATGCTCTTTCAATCTGCTGCTCCTTCGTGAGCTTGTCCTCACCCTTGAGGTTCTGAAGCGGGAACATAATGTTCTGCTTAACCGTCATGTGAGGGTAAAGCGCATAGTTCTGGAATACCAGACCAACGCCTCTGGATTCTGCGGGGAGGTCGGTTACGTCGTCCTCACCGAAGAAGATCTTACCGCCGGAGGGCTGCTGTAAGCCCGAGACCATGTAAAGAGTTGTGGATTTACCACAGCCGGAGGGACCGAGAAGTCCAACAAGCTGTCCATCGGGAATGGTAAAGGTAAAGTTATTTACCGCCACAACCTCCTCTTTGATCTTTTTGTTTCTGCCGGGGAAGATTTTGGTTAGATTTTGAAGTTCTACTTTCATATATCTTCCTTTCTCTAAAGAAAAAATTATATTTCGTACCCAAAAGGGATAAACGCAAGGTTAAAATCAGAAGTACTGAGAATTCTCTGCCGCCTCGGCATGAATCTTCTGCTTGTATTCAAGAAGCGCCTCGGGGGTGTCAAAGATAAGCTGGCTCGCCATATCCACCGCAACGGTGCCCGATATTGTATCGTGAATTGCGCAGTTGTCCTTCGTTACGATGAGCATTACAATATTCGTAATTAAAATTGCGCCTATGGCGATAAGACCAATAATGCCGTTAACAATGTTAAACACAATCATAAGAAGGAAGAGAATGGGAAGCATTGTCTCAATCACATACTTTCCGAGAATTGCTCTTGTAAACAGCAATGGCCCGTCAATCTTAACTCCATCGCATCGCATAACAGCTATACCGAACACCTTTTTGCCCAGTGTCTGACCGTTCTTTAAGAACATAGGCACGGCAAATTCAAGAATAAGGTAGGCTGCAAGAACGCTGAAAATGATGATAATAAATGAAAGGTTTACCATCATATAATGAGAGAAGATAAACAGGTCGTCTTCATAGAGAGCCTTAACGGCGTTTTCATAATTAGTCTTTTCCTCGTCTGTGAACGTCTCGTAGTCTGCGGAGGTGGTGTCAAAGGATACACCGTACTCAGCCTCGTACTTTGCATAACGGTCATTCATGTTATCAAAATGACTGTCGTATTTGAAAACAAAAGATAAAAGGGTGGCAAATCCAACAACTAATATGCTAAGAAGAATAAAATCAAATAGATATGCGGATATTCTCTTCCACATTCCTGCCTTCTGCACATCGTAGGACATCTTGCCACCTCCAGTGTTTATTTTTTGAAGAAATCCGAAAAAGCTTCAAATATCTTCAATATAAGAATTTAACATAATTATTATAACATAAAAGATTCAATATGGGAAGAGTTTTTGAGATTTTTCTCTCAAAATCGACTTTTTCAGCGTTTTGACCATATTATGTTTAAAAAAATTATGCATTTTTTCTTTTTATTATAAAAGAATTTTAATTTACTGTGAACGAATTGCCTTTTTCCAGCATCTGTGACACATTGCAACGTAGGAATCGTTGCCTCCGATAAGAATCTGACCGCCCTCGGTAACGATTCTGCCTGCTCCGTCTATTCTGGCGTTAACAATAGCCTTGTTTCCGCAGGAGCAGATGGTTTTTACCTCTGTAACCGAGTCTGCAATCTCGAAAAGACGGGCGCTTCCCTCGAAAAGATGAGTCTGGAAGTCGGTGCGCAAACCGAAGCAAAGCACAGGAATGTCCTTGAAATCAACAATACTGCGAAGCTGGTCTATCTGTTCTCTTGTGAGGAACTGACATTCGTCAGCGATTATAACGTGAACGTCGCTTCTGTTCTCGAACTCCTCGGCTATATTTGTGTCGGGCTTTACAATAAACGCATCTGCCGCAAGTCCAATACGCGACTTAACAACGTCAACTCCGTCACGGTCGTCGAGAGATGGCTTTATAAGCCATACCTTCATTCCGCGCTCCTCGTAGTTGAATTTTGTTATAAGCGCGTTTGCGGTCTTGGAGGAGCCCATGGCACCGTATTTGAAGTAAAGCTTTGACATAAAATTCTCCTTATACAACAGTCCATTCCCGTCGTAACGAGTGCGGCGGGAATGTTCCTTTTTCTTTATTGACAAGATTATTATAGCATATAAAACCAGCCTTTTGCAATAGGGAAAATAAATATTTTCTTCCAAAATTTTGAATATGAAAAAACAAAAAAGTTGAGGCGTCAAAAACGCTGAAGTAACGAATACAAAAGTGAAAAAACATCAAATATGACAACTAACATTTACAAAAATTGTTGAAAAATGGAAGAAATTCCAATTTTCAAGGCGCCTTGGAGGGAAAAATGCGGTGGAAAATTATCTTTTTTCGGATTGTGGGCAAACAGATTTTAAAAACCACTTGCAAATTATCTTAATATGTGATAAAATAAGACATTATGAATACGTGGCGTAATAAAATCTCGCCCTACCATTTTTGAAAGGAATTTGAAATGAAATACGACGTAATTATAATCGGCGCAGGCCCCGGAGGAGTTTTCTCGGCTTATGAGCTGGTAAAGAACAATGCTAATCTGAAAATTGCCGTTTTCGAGGCAGGACATTCGCTTAAAAAGCGCCGTTGCCCCATTGACGGTGTGAAGGTAAAATCCTGTATTAACTGTCCCAGCTGCTCCATTATGAGCGGTTTCGGTGGAGCAGGAGCGTTCTCCGACGGAAAATACAATATTACCAACGACTTTGGCGGTACTCTTTATGAGTACATAGGCAAGGAGCAGGCTCTTGACCTTATGCGTTACGTTGACGACATAAATATGGAGTTCGGCGGTGAGGGAACAAAGCTTTATTCCACCACAGGCACAAAATTCAAGAAGCAGTGCATCCAGCACAATTTACACCTGCTTGACGCGTCGGTACGTCATCTTGGCACCGACATCAATTATGTAGTTCTTGAGAATCTCTATAATGAATTGAAGGGAAAGGTTGAGTTCTTCTTCAACACACCCGTGCAGAGTGTCAAGGTTGTTGACGGCGGTTACGAGGTTGTTTGCAAGAAGGAAAGCTACACCTGTGAGAAATGCGTGGTTTCTGTTGGCAGAAGCGGCAGTAAGTGGATGGAAAAGGTCTGCAGCGAGCTTGACATTCCCACAAAATCCAACAGAGTTGACATCGGTGTGCGCGTTGAGCTTCCCTTTGAGGTGTTCAGCCACCTTACAGATGAGCTTTACGAGAGTAAAATCGTTTATCGCACCGAGAAATACGGCGACAGAGTAAGAACATTCTGTATGAACCCCAAGGGCGCGGTAGTTACCGAGAATACCAACGGCATTATTACCGTAAACGGCCACAGCTACGAGGACCCCTCAAAGCAGACAGAGAACACCAACTTTGCTCTTCTTGTTGCAAAGCATTTCTCCGAGCCCTTTAAGGATTCCAACGGCTACGGCGAATCTATCGCAAGACTCAGCAACATGCTTGGCGGCGGAGTAATCGTACAGCGCTTCGGCGACCTTATCAGAGGCTCGCGCTCCAACCCCAAGAGAATCGAGGAGGCGTTTATCACTCCTACTTTGAAGGCAACCCCCGGCGATTTGAGCCTTGTTCTGCCCAAGAGAATTCTCGACGGCATAATCGAGATGATTTACGCTCTTGATAAGATTGCTCCCGGTACTGCTAACGACGATACCCTTCTTTACGGCGTTGAGGTTAAGTTCTACAATATGGAGGTTGAGGTTGACGAAAATCTCGAGTCCAGACACAAGGGACTTTACATCATCGGTGACGGCAGCGGAATCACTCATTCGCTCTCTCACGCATCCGCAAGCGGCGTTCACGTTGCTCGCCACATAGTAAATTTTGAAGCATAATTGACTAAAATGACATAAAGACAAGCTTTTTCTTGCAAAAAATGCGGAAAAACTTGTCTTTTTTGCATTATTTTTGCAATTTTTTGTCAATCCTCTTGACATTTTCAAATTGCAGGATTATAATAAGTACATTCCTATTTAACGCAAATGTTAAAACAATTAGGAAGGAGAAATATTATGAAAAAATTATTAGTACTTTTGTTGATGCTTGCTATGACCGTTGCGCTTGCATCCTGCGACGTGCAG
>JAZQWA010000091.1:0-1970 GCA_045632065.1 Eubacteriales bacterium
ACCTCAAAGGACTTGTTTGCCGAGTTAAGCGCCATTTCATAGTATCTGAAATCTGTGATAAGATATGCCTTTGTCTTTGTAATGAAAAGCAGACCGTCGGTAAAAGCAAATTCCGACAAATAATGCTGATTAAGCTCGTCGAGAACGATAACCGCGTCAACGCCAAGCTCTGACATCTTGTTTCTTAATTTTGTAAGTCTCATTTTGCAAGCTCCATGTAGTATTTTTTCATTGCGAGAGCATCGTCAGACTGTGTTCCTGCCGACTCGCAGATAATTGTAGGCGAAAGATTGTTCTTGTAGATCACCTCTACAAGCGGCTCGAAATTCGGGCCGTAAAGATTATCTTCAAAGGTCAAATGGCGCTTTTCACCGCTGCCTGTCCACTCAATTTTCGAGAAATGACAGTGGAGATTACAAGCAACCTCTGCACCAAGCGCACGGTCGATTTTATCAAAAACGCGGAGATAATCATCGGCAGTAACAAAAACACCGCCCAAATCTCTGGCGTTGAGGTGTCCGAAGTCAACTACGGGAACAAATGCAGAGTCAATTCTGCAAAGCTCGAGAACCTCGTCAAGAGTGCCAAGCTGATTTATCTTGCCCATAGTTTCAAGACCGATTTTGATACCGTATGTATCAACCGCTGAAAGCGTCTTTACAAGGGTATCACCTGCAAGGCGCATTGCCTCGTCACGCGTGATCTTTGCCGCAGAACCCGAGTGAACAACGATAGTTCCTGCTCCAAGCAATTTAGCCGCATCAAGGCTCTGTCTAATGTAATTTATGCTATTAAGTCTTTTCTCCTCTACCACACCCGAAAGCGAAATAAAATAGGGTGTATGGAAGGACATTTTTATATTATGCTCCGCCGCCTTCTTGCCTATTTCTGCAAGAATCTTTGGCGATGCCGAAAGACCGTTGCCCGCTTCGTATTCATAGGCATCAAGTCCTATGGATTTAACGAATTTCGGCGCGTCAACGGTTGATTTATAGCCTGCAAGCCTGAAGGCGTCGCTGTTGCCTCCGGGGCCGAAGTATGCTGACATAATTTATTTCTCCTTATGAATTTTGTCGTATTTTCTTTGTATTGGACCTTCAAGAATTCGTTTGAATCTTGTAAAGGGATCTTTTTTATCATTGATAGGTGAAACGAGAATTGCCCTGATGCCTGCATTATGCGCCGCCCACACGTCGGTGAGTATCTGATCGCCCATAAAGACGGTGTTGGTCGTGTCTGTGCCAAGCAGCCTCATCATCCTTCTCAAATTAAAGGCAAATGGCTTTGCCGCACGGGAGACGGCAGGCATACCTATCTCCTTGTTAAAGAGGTCTACCCTCGCCTGATTGTTATTAGATAAAATAGCAGTCTTTATTCCTGCACGATGAAGTGTGTCAAGCCATTCTGTCACTTCCTTCGTTGGCGTGGGGTGCTCGTATGGCTCGAGAGTGTTATCAACGTCAAGCAAAATCGCCCGAGCGCCGATAGACAAAAGGAATTCTGCCGTCACGTCACGAAAGGAATTAAATCTATATTCGGGTACTAAAGTAAATTTCACCGCGTTCTCCTAATCAATATTTTCAACTTATATTATATCATAAAACAGTAAATAAGTCAATAAAATATAATTTTAAAAAAATGGTAAAAACTTTTATAAAAGGTATTGACAAATCAAAACAGTTGTGGTAATATATATAAGCACGAAATCAAATGCGAGTGTAGTTCAATGGTAGAATTCCAGCCTTCCAAGCTGGTCGCGTGGGTTCGATTCCCATCACTCGCTCCAATAGACGCGCCCTTAGCTCAGTGGATAGAGTGCCCGGCTACGAACCGGTAGGTCGAAGGTTCGAATCCTCCAGGGCGCGCCATAAAAGAGAATGACATCCCTTGTGGATGTCATTCTTTTTTCTTTTATGTCGTGCCCTTTCAGATTCGAACATTGCACGTGAAACGTGCGAAGGTTCGTATAT
>JAZQWA010000092.1:0-5511 GCA_045632065.1 Eubacteriales bacterium
AGGGCTGGTGTAATAAAAGGATAGTTCCTTTCGGTTATATTTCGCTTCATCCTGCATCAACAGTGCTTCATTACGGAGCAGAAATTTTCGAGGGCTTAAAGGCGTACCGCACAGCTGATGGCGACATTCAGCTCTTCAGACCTACTGAAAATATCAGACGTATGAACGTGTCTGCAGAACGTATGTGCTTGCCTCAGGTTGATGAAGCTGAAATGCTTGAAATTTTAAAAACCTATGTAAAAAATGAGGCAGAATGGGTTCCGCACTCTTTTGGAACATCTCTTTACCTTCGTCCCTTTATGTTTGGAAATGACGAGACTCTCGGTGTTCACACTATCAAGAGAGCAACCTTTATGATAATTGCATCCCCCAGCGGAAGCTACTATAAAGAGGGCATAAATCCTGTTAAAATTATGATTGAGGACGAGGACGTGCGTGCAGTAAAAGGCGGCACCGGTTACGTAAAATGCGGTGGTAACTACGGCGCATCCACGAGAGCGGGCGCAAGAGCAGAGAAGAAGGGATATTCCCAGGTTCTCTGGCTTGACGGAGTTAATCGCAAGTACATCGAAGAGGTCGGAGCAATGAACGTTATGTTCAAGATTGACGGTGAAATCGTTACACCAGCTCTGACAGGCTCCATTCTCCCCGGTATAACCAGAAAATCATGTATTGAGGTTCTTAAAAACCTTGGCTATAAGGTAAGTGAGAGACTCATTTCTGTTGACGAGCTTATCGAGGCTTTAAAACAGGGCAGACTTGAAGAAGCCTGGGGCTGTGGAACGGCTGCGGTTGTATCTCCCATCGGCAGACTTATGTACCGTGACGTCGAGTACAGCATAAATGGTGAGAAAATCGGTGAGGTCACACAGAAGCTTTACGATATCCTTACCGGAATTCAATGGGGCAAAACAGAGGACAGTTTCGGCTGGATAGTTAAGATATAAGTTAAATACGCTTGTGCATATTGTATATATGCGCAGGCGTATTTCTTTTATTTTTTTACAAAATGTAAAAAATAACTTGTTTAAAATATTTTTATTGACATTGCGCCCGAAATATTATAAAATTATAATTGATATAATATATATTTATTCCTCCTATCGAAAGGAAATCCCAAATGCAAGGATATGAAAAATACGAAAAACAGTTCTTTACCGCAGACGGCGTGTCGATGGACTGGACGAAAAAAACATATATAGACAAGGCTCCGATTTGGTGCAGCGTTGACCTTCGCGATGGCAACCAGGCGCTTATTATCCCCATGAGCCTTGAGGAAAAGCTGGAGTTCTTCAAGCTTCTTTGCAAGGTTGGATTCAAGGAGATTGAAGTAGGATTCCCGGCAGCATCTGAAACCGAGTACGAGTTTTGCCGTACCATTATTGAAAACAATCTTATTCCCGACGACGTCACAATTCAGGTTTTGACTCAGTCGAGAGAGCATATAATTGCAAAAACCTTTGAGGCAATCAAGGGCGCGAAGAATGCAGTGGTGCATCTTTACAACTCAACCTCTGTGGCTCAGCGCGAGCAGGTGTTCAAAAAATCCAAGCAGGAGATTATTGACATAGCCAGCTTCGGCGCAGAGCTTTGCAAAAAGTACAGGGAAGAGGCAGAGGGAAATATCATTTTCGAATATTCTCCCGAGAGCTTCACAGGCACAGAGCCTGAGTTCGCTGTGGAAATCTGCAACGAGGTGCTGAAAATCTGGGAGCCCACTCCTGACAGAAAGGTTATTATTAACCTGCCTGTTACCGTTTCTCACTCGATGCCTCACGTGTACGCAAACCAGGTTGAATATATGCATAAGAACCTGATGAGCCGTGAGAACGTGATTATTTCTCTTCATCCTCATAACGACAGAGGATGCGCAATAGCAGATAGCGAAATGGGGCTTCTTGCAGGCGGTGATAGAATTGAGGGAACTCTGTTTGGCAACGGTGAGAGAACGGGTAACGTTGACATTGTCACCCTGGCGCTTAATATGTACTCCCAGGGCATTGACCCGGGCCTTGAGCTTTCCAACCTTCCCGAGCTTTGCGAGGTTTACGAGCGAGTGACGAGAATGAGGGTTTACGAAAGACAGCCATATAGCGGCAAGCTCGTGTTCGCAGCCTTTTCAGGCTCGCACCAGGATGCAATTGCCAAGGGTATGAAATACAGAGAGGGCAAGGATATTCATTGGACAGTTCCGTATTTGCCCATTGACCCCACCGACGTTGGCAGAGTGTATGAGGCAGATGTTATCCGTATCAACTCTCAGTCGGGCAAGGGTGGAATTGCATATGTTCTTGAAACTCAGTTTAAGCTTAACCTGCCACCCAAAATGCGCGAGAGCTTCGGCTATCAGGTAAAGAGTGTCTCCGACAGAGCGCATAGCGAGCTTAAGCCCATAGAGGTGTACGATATATTCCTAAAGAATTACGTAAACATTTCCGAGCCCATAAACGTTGTAAGGTCTACCTTTAATGAAACGGCTGATGGAATCGAGGGAAATATTGTTATCTCATACAACGGAGAACAAATTAGCTTGGACTCCAAGGGTAACGGACGACTTGACTGCGTAAGCAATGCGCTGAAGAGTGTAACAGGCATGGATTATAGTCTGGAAAGCTACACACAGCATGCCATCGAGGAAAAAACCACCTCCAAGGCGGCATCCTACGTCAGCATTGTCAAGGACGGCAAGACTTATTGGGGCACAGGTATTGACAGCGACATCAGCGCCTCATCCGTAAAGGCGTTGCTTAGCGCGGTTAACAAAATTATGTAAAGTCAAAGGATAAATTATGAAATTAACAGGTGCAGAAATCGTTGTAAGAACATTGATAGAGCAGGGAGTAACCGACGTGTTCGGCTATCCCGGCGGACAGATTATCAACGTTTACGACGCATTATATAAATACCGTGATGAAATCAATCACATTTTAACCGCTCACGAGCAGGGTGCATCCCATGCGGCTGACGGCTACTCAAGAGCAACGGGCAAGGTTGGTGTATGTATTGCAACCTCAGGCCCCGGCGCAACAAACCTTGTAACAGGCATAGCAACCGCAATGCTTGACTCTATTCCTATGGTCGCTATTACGGGTAACGTTCCTTGCTCGCTTATAGGCAAGGATAGCTTCCAGGAAATAGACATTACAGGCGTAACTCTTCCCATAACGAAGCACAATTACTTTGTAAACGACGTAAATAATCTTGCGGATGTTTTAAGAGAAGCCTTTGCAATTGCAAAATCGGGCAGACCTGGCCCTGTGCTTGTTGACGTTCCCAAAGACGTTCAGCAGGCAATATGCGAATACGAGCCTCAGCCTTTGGTAGAGAAAATTCCTCTTCCCACGGCGAACGATTCCCTTATCGCAGAAGCTATAAAGCTTATTAACGAGTCTAAACGCCCCTACATATACATAGGCGGTGGTGCAGCAGGACTTGGACTCGGCGCAGAGATTGCCGAATTTGCAATAAAAATCGGAGCAGTAATCGGTTGTACCTTTATGGGACTCTCGGCTATTCCCGATGGATGCGATATCTTCCTCGGTATGCAGGGTATGCACGGTCATTACGCATCGTCCATAGCTCAGAATGAAGCTGATTTGATTTTAGGCATAGGTGTTCGCTTCAGCGACAGAGCCACAGGTAACGTTGCAAAGTATGCAAGGAACAGCAAAATCATTCAGCTCGACCCCGACTTTGCCGAGATTGATAAAAACGTTAAGGTTGACTGCGGTATTGTTGGTGACGTTGCCGATGCCTTCAAAAGAATTGCAGACGGCGTGACCAAATCTCCTGAAGTTGCATGGCTCGATAGAATAAACGAGCTTAAAGCAGAGGAGCAGAGAATAGATAAGGAAATTGCAGACGAAGCAACTGCAGCTCTCCCTCCCAGAAAGGTCTTTGACGTTATCAACAGAGTAAAGCCTGAGGGAACTGTTATCGTAACCGATGTTGGACAGCATCAGATGTGGACTGCCCAGTACGTTAAGTTCGATAAAACACGTAGATTTGTATCCTCTGGCGGCCTTGGCACCATGGGCTTTGGACTCGGCGCTGCAATCGGCGCAAGGGTAGCAACAGGGGAGACCACCTTGCTTATCACAGGTGACGGAAGCTTCGGAATGAACCTTAATGAGCTTGCAACCGCCGTTTCCCACAATATTCCCGTGATTGTTCTTATAATGAACAACGGTGTTCTCGGTATGGTACGTCAGTGGCAGACACTCTTCTTCGGAGCGCGTTATTCAAATACCGTTCTCACCGATAGAAAGACCGACTTCGTGAAGCTTGCCGAGGCATTTGGCGCAGTAGGCTACCGCGCGTTTAACGAGCAGGATCTTGAGATTGCTTTGACTAAGGCAATAGAGGCAAATTGTCCTGTGGTTATTGATGCGATTATCGATAAGGACGAGTTTGTTCTTCCTATGCTTCCTCCCGGCGGTTCGGTAGAGGAAATTATTACAAAGGTGGACAGAAAATAATGAAAAAGGTAAATCAGTTTGTAATAGCTGTTTACGTTGAGAACAAATTTGGCGTTCTCACGAGAGTAACAAGTATGTTTACCCGACGTGGTTTTAATATTGACGCTCTTACGGTTGGTGAAACCGAATCCTCCGACTATTCTCGCATAACAATCTCGCTTTCGGGCGATGGCTATGCAAGAGAACAGCTTATCAACCAGCTGAAAAAGCTTGTAACTGTTGTAAAGGTAGAGGTTCTTGATGACGATTGCATACAGCGTGAGCTTATGCTTATAAAAATCGAAAACAAACGCGAGAATCGCACGGATATTCACTTTGCCTGCGATGCATATCGCGCCAAGGTTATTGATTACACTAACGATGGCATGTGCATCGAGGTTACAGGACACCCGAGTAAAATTGATGCTTTCATAGAAATTATGAAGCCTTACGGAATCATTGAAATGTGCCGTACAGGTATCGTTGCTCTCGAGCGCGGTAACGGCACCTTGCTTGAAAAATAATAAATTACGTCTAAATAAAGGAGAAACAAAAAATGGCAAACAACGCTAACATCTACTATCAGCAGGACTGCAATCTTGCAAAGCTTAACGGTAAAACCGTTGCAATTATCGGTTACGGCTCCCAGGGCCACGCTCACGCTCTTAACCTTAAAGATTCCGGCGTTAACGTAATCGTTGGTCTTTACGAGGGCTCTAAGAGCTGGGCTAAGGCAGAGAAGCAGGGCCTCAAGGTTATGACCGCAAAGGACGCCGCAGCAGCTGCTGACCTTATTATGATTCTTATCAATGACGAAAAGCAGGCGAAGCTTTACAAGGAGTCCATCGAGCCCAATCTTACCGAGGGTAAGACTCTTGCATTTGCTCACGGATTCAACATTCATTTCGGCTGTATCAAGCCTCCCAAGAACGTAAACGTTATCATGATCGCTCCTAAGGGCCCCGGTCACACCGTTCGTTCCGAGTATCAGGCAGGCAAGGGCGTTCCTTGTCTTATCGCAGTTCACCAGGATGCAACAGGTGACGCTCTTGAA
>JAZQWA010000093.1:0-3043 GCA_045632065.1 Eubacteriales bacterium
GTTATTTTTCTTTTACCTATCAATCAGCACACCTCCTTTAAGAACTCATTAATAAGTATATTATATCACCTATAAGGGATTTTTTCAAGAAAAATTTTGCGCATCACAATTCAATCTCAAAAAATCAGCAAAAAACAAAAAATATCCGCATTATGCAACCTTTAGTTTACAATTAA
This sequence comes from Eubacteriales bacterium, assembly GCA_045632065.1. GTDB lineage: Bacteria > Bacillota > Clostridia > Oscillospirales > CAG-272 > UBA1740. Next base: position 177 of record JAZQWA010000093.1, read on the forward strand.
AGCGGATATTTCCTTTTTTATATACTCATATTCGGTTTTATTTTCTCAAGCTTGTTTGCCATAAACAAAAACAGTGTCGGGAACAGAACTGCATTACAGGCGAGATGAGCCAAATAAAATGCTATTCCTCGAAGATAATAAAGCAAAACGTTTGCGAGATAATTTTTGTTTATACCAAGGTAAAATGCGGCGTCAATAATACTTGAAAGCACGCCGAAGCCCACAGTCATGGCTAAAGCGACAAGCGTAAGCCACAGTCTTCCCTTTACTCCCCTTCTGCGAAGCATCATAAAGACAAATGCCACAAGAGGCCAATAAATAAAATATGTAATTATCCAGCTTCCGAATCCGTATATTAACGGCTCAATGCAGACGAATACCACAGCCGCCACTATTCCGAGAATACCGAAAACGTAACCGTACAGAGCACAAAGAATAGTTACTACCTCAATATTCGGCAGGAATGACAAAACCAGCTTTCCGCACTCAAGAGTTGCAGCCATAATACCCACGAGTGCTATTGATCTTGCATTAAAAATACTACCGTTTTTCGCAGTAAATTTCAATTTACATCACCTCAAAAATTAGAAAATAAAAGCTGTCTTGGTTTTCCGTTAATTAATAGGGAGAAGCCTCGAGCCTGAAGAGAATGATTGTTCCCTCCTCTACGGTCATACCGCTAAGACCAAGACCTGCCTGATAAAGAGTAACACCCTCGTACTGAACTGTGGGAGCACCCTCATAGCTATCGGCTGCAACAGAGGTATATACCATTACGTACTTGTTGTAAGCAAAGCTTTCCTTGATAGAGCCGATTGCAGAAACGTATGCGCCGTAGGTACTGTCAACCATCTCAACATAGAACTTTTCATTTGTTTCATCAATATGCTCGATAACACCCTTTGCGCCTTCGTTCTTATTTTCGACCTTGTCAAGGTTAGTCTTGAACACGTCGTACGTACCGTCCGAATTTTCAACCGCAACGGTAACGTTACCCTCATCAGCAACGTCTCCAAAAAGAATGTCACAGGATGTGAGTGCGAAAAGTGCGATTACCAATGCCAAAAGTAATGCTAAAATTCTGTTTTTCATTTGTTTTTACCTCTTTTTCTTTGATTTTAGAAAAAGCATATTATTTGCAAAAAATGCAAATCGGGTAAAAAGAAAACCGCCCAAATTGGGCGGTAGATCGTAAAAATAAGCTCGAAACCAAAACGAAAAGTCGGCGTTTAGCCCTATCTCACTCAAAAAGCTTTAAGAAATGATTAGCCAATCGCCAAGAAAATTTCGAATTTGTAATTTCGAATTCCGAATTTAAACGTCTTCCTTCATTTGCCCAAGGAATATGCTATAAAAACACCCGGCAGGCCTTCCGACTGAGAAGCGTGGCTGCACGGACAAATAATCCGTCGCTTCATCACGGCAATGGCTGTTGTGGCGGAGCTACCCCGCACTTTCCCTGCTTGGATCATAGAGATTTCTCTCTCGGATGCATAATAAGTATACATTAAAACTCACTGTTTGTCAATAACAAAGTATTACTTTTCGGTGTTTTTCCCCTTTGCACCGTGGCGCGGCTTCGTCTCGTGAGAGGCGAGGTACATATTTATAGTTGCCTCAATGGTGGTCTTTAACGCAAGACGGTGCTTTTTCGGTAGAATATGCGCTCTGCGATAGAGTGTCAGAAGCTCAAGCTCCTCCTCGGACAGCTCGGAGGAGTCCTCGCGAATGGGAATATCGTAAAGCTCGCCTATATTCACACCAAAAAGTATGGAAAGCTCGGGTAAAATGCGCATAAAGGATGACGAGCGTCCGCGGCGCCAATTATTGACCGTCTTTTCGGCAAGGCTCATCTCTCTTTCAAAGGCGGCATCACTTTCAAACTCCGAATCAATCAGCGACAGCACTCGCTCTCTTATTTTCTCGGTATTTTCCTTCATTTCCTTGCCGCCTTTCTGCCGTGAGGTGCGCCCTTATTCTTGTCGGATGGCTTTTTCTTCGACTGCTTTGATTTCGGTGCGCCCTCGTAAAAAGGCTTTTTCTCTGTGGTCTTTTTTTCTTCTTTTACCGTTTTTTCGGGGGTTTTTGCGGTATTTTTCTTTGTTTTGTCGGATTTTTTCGGCTTGTCGGTAGAAAAACCGAAGCGACCAACGATCTCACCGAGCGAATAATATTCACCGTGGGCATATGCTAAAAGATCGGCTTTTTCGAAGTGCATTTTGCCATCAGCATCAATAATACTGTCGTGACATGAGACACTAACTATATCTGCCATAAAGACGTCGTGAGAGCCCATAGGCAGAATATCGGTAACACGACATTCAAGAGCAATGGGACACTCGGCAACGGTGGGCGGCGCAACCTTCTCGCTTTTCTGCTTTGTAAGCTTGCATCTCTCAAACTTATCCATCTTCTTTCCGGTGTAGATGCCGACGAAATCGACCTCTTTTGCAAGAGATACGGAAGGCAGATTGATAACGAACTCCCCATTTTCCTTAAGCATAGCATAGGAATATCTTGAGGGTCTTACGGATATATATGTTTTGGGCGGCACGGTTGCAAGTATACCCGTCCACGCAATAGTAAGCATGTTGGCGTTTTCAAAATCACCTACGGTTACAATAGCAGGAGGTATAGGTGCGGTCAATGCGCCTGGCGCAAGGTGTTTTCTTTTTTTCATTTTTTGCTCCTTAATCGTTCTTTTCAAGCATACCGAGCCAAAGATGAGTCAAAATTGGATCGGGGATTATTTTGAAGAGCAGATGCTGCAGCTTGGTATACCAATTCGTAACGTACATTACCCTGCCCTTGTCGGATGCCTTGATGCAGCGCTTAACAACGTCAGAACAGTTAAGCATAGGCTTCAT
>JAZQWA010000094.1:0-10263 GCA_045632065.1 Eubacteriales bacterium
TTCTTTTATGTATGGATTAACATAATAAAGCTTTTCTGTCATAATGCACCTTTGTTTTCAAAATTCTTCTTAGCAAAAAGATTCCATGGATAATTTTCAATTTCAGGAGCGACAAAAAAGCTCTCGTCCTTGCCGTCAAGAGAAAACTCAAGTCCTATTGCAAAGAGCGCAGGCATTTTTGATTTTGTATCACGGCTGCCGTACTTTTTGTCACCAACAAGAGGCGTTTTTCGCGAGGAGAACTGTACTCTTATCTGATGAAATCTTCCTGTGTTGAGTCTTACCCTGACAAGTGATAGAGTTTTGCCTTCAAGGCTTACCCTTTCAAGCAAATTGTAGCTTAACTCAGCATATTTCACACCGTTTCTGCTCTTCGGAGTAACAAACGCCTTGCCAAGTCTTGCGTCCTTATAAATATAATCGCAAAGAGTGCCTTCGTCGGCAAGGTCGCCCTCTAAAACTGCAAAATATTCCTTTATCATTTCTCTTTCTGCCACCGCGGCGGAAAGCTTTGCCGCTGCGCCGGGGGTTCTGGCGAATACCATAAGGCCCCCGACAACTCTGTCAAGGCGGTGAATCAAATAAAGCTTGGTATTTTTCTCCCCAAGCTCAGAAAGCATCTGAGAGCAAGCGGTCATGGCGTCAATATCACCGCTGGGGTCAGACTGTGACGGAACGCCCACAGGCTTGTTTATAACCACAAAATCGCGTGTTTTGCAAACAATACTTATCATAATACCTCTAAAAACATAAAATTCGGAGACCGTCGCCCTGACAGTCTCCGAATAAAATTATTCAAATAATACACATCAAAAGCATTTAAATTTATTTTACCATATATTTAACCTTTTTTCAAGTATTTTATATATTTTTCCGCTTTTGACTGTTTTTCACAGTTATTGTTTTTATTGCTTCGCCGCCTGTCAGCGCAATCATCTTTACAGCGGTAAGGCTGAAATCATTTGCATAGACAAACAGAGGCTTATCGATGCTTCCTCTTGCAAGAACCTTGATATACGAGGTGTCCTCTGATATAAGCTTTTTGGTTTTCAGAGAGTTTATATCTATCCTTTCGCCCACATCAAAATTATCGCTAAGTGTGTCCACGTTTATTATCTCTTTTGCGCCGCCACCGGTGTAAACAACGTTGCTTTCCTTTTTTATCAGATTTCGTGCAAGCGAGTCTGTGATAAGAGCATCTGCCCTCTCGACGTCAACCGAAAACATAGGCGCTTCGTAAACAACCGATGCTTCATCGGCATTCTCACGATCATCCGTTTCTTTTTGGGGTTCTGCGTTGTCTGCCTCGTTCCATTCTATGTCTTCTGTCGTCTCGTCAAGAGCTAAATCACTTGACATAGCCTTCTCGGGCTTTTCGGCAAACCTTTTGTAACCAATCACGTCACCTCGAGATGACAGGGGTTGAACGTTAAGGCTTCTGTTTTCCCATCTGCACCTTAATATTTCAATTATCTCGGCAATTTTTTCTCTTTTCCTATATGCGTAAATAAGCAGCGCGCATATAACAGCGACTACCGAAAGAATCGCTAATATTTTTACACTTCCCTCTGCTGTGGCATAAGGGAGTCTCTGAATTTTACCCGGTGATACGTTAAGTACGTAGTTTGGGTTCTCGGAGCGAAGATAAACCTTGTTGTTTTCGGTGTACTGCGTAAGGCTTACGTTGTCTCCGCTGCAAATCTGACCGTCTGTTATAACGTATTGCGCGTTACCTACATCCTCAAACAGATATTTTTTTACGGTAAAGACGGTAACCGAGAGTGTTTTCGGGAGAATTTCATAGATACCAAGACATCTTCCACTATTTTCACCCTCAAAGCAATAATTCTGACTGTCGTAAAGCTTGGCAAGGATGTAATAAGTACCTGCATTAACGAAATCACCGTTGTACTCTACGCTATAAAGAGTTGAATCTGATACAGGTTTCTGTACTCCACCGTTATAAACCGAGGTTAAATATGGCGCTTTAACAACGCACTTCTCCACCACGAAAGTACACGCGGGTATTCTCGGCTCGTTATAGTTCTCATAATCGTAGCTAACCCTTGCATATACCGTATAGCTTCCTGCGTTTATTACTCCTGCGCCAACGTATTCAATTACGCTGATACCCGACGGTAGTCCGCTCAGCCATGGGGATTTTGACGCGCCGTCATAAACCGTGCTTCCCCCCTGCCAAGCGATGCCTGAAAGGTCGTAATCGGCATAATCGACCGTTATGGGAAGCGTAAGAGTGAACTTATCGTATTTCAATGTTACTGTCGTATCCTTTTTTCTAAAGGAGCTTCCGCTTTCATAAGCAATAATTACCTGCGAGGAATCAACGTCCACTACACTACCGTCATTGTTGATTACGCTGCATTTCAAATCATTTGCAAGAAGAGTCTGGTAGGCTTTAATATTCTGTCTTTCTATAACTGCAAAAAATGAAACTGCCTCAATTTTTACAATCTCAAAGGTAATTACTCCATATTCAAGTCCTGAATAATTCACCGTCTCGTCAACGTATGCTACCGCATAATAAACACCGCAGGCGGTGGGGCTTGTAATGGGATTTTTCGCCTCGGAGTCGGAGTAAAATCTATATTTTACCTCTCCGAAACGGCTATTTGCCGACAAGTTGATGTTTTTACCTTCATAGCAAACCGACGACGACGGAGTATTCACCCATTTATTCTCTGCTTTTACAATTGTAAAGCTTATTTTGTTGTTCTTAATTACGTAATCGCTGTTATCGGTCACCGCCTCGGCAATATAGCTTCCAACAGTAATGCCTCCGCCCTGCACTCTTACTGTGCATTTATCCGAGTAAGCCGTCGGAGTTATATTACTGCCGTTATATTCAAGACTGATATCTCCCCATATAACTTCGATACCCAAAGGTGTAATGCTCACACTTGAATAAATCGCCTCGGGCACCTTATAATTCTTACTTTTGGTTGTAAAGCTGATTATAACCGAAACAACTCCGTCACTTACGTGAGAAGCTCCTGCCGAAAAGCTATATTCAAGAGCAATTCCGTCTCTGCCAATTGGCATAACTCCCTCTAACGTTGGATAGTGAGCCTGTCCGTCGTATACGTATGATGCGGGGTTGAACTTGAATTTTGAAATATCATACTCCGCCTGCTTTATCTCCCATGTATGAGTCAGAGGAGCAGGTGTATTATAATTTTGCTCGTCCCATGAAAGCGATGCGGTAACCGTATATATACCTGCATCAACAGCGCGGTCGGAGTTATAACCAGTTATGCTCACGCCAAGGGGTAAGCCCGAGGCAGATATGCTTTTTATGCTTCCGTCATAAACAAAGCTATCACTACTCCATATTACTCCCGAAAAATCGTAATCAGCCTTTTGAATTTCGTAGGAAATTTGCATATTGGTGAAGCTGTAATTTGAGTCCTCGGCAATAATTTTTGCCGTATAACCAATTCCTGCGTTGATAGCTGCGCCGATAATCTTGGGGTATACCTTGTTTCCGTTTACGTCAAGGTAATAGGCAGTAGGAATCTTGCTTTTTCCGTCATAAATAAAGGACAAATCACTCCATATTATCTCAGCCGTGGCAGGATTAATCTGCATAGATACAACTCTTGTTTCAGGGAGTATATAATCACGGCTTGCAGTTTCGAAATCTATGCTGATATCGTATGCGCCAACGTTTATTCCACCGCCTGATGCGGTTATTGTAAGCGGTATGCCGTCAAGTCCGACTATATTCGGCAGGGGCTTGTTATACCCTTGAATTGCTCCGTTGTAGACCACCTCATAGCTATCAAGGTCAAGCGAGCTTAAATCGTATGCTATTCGGTTGACCGTTACAGGCATTGTCACGCTTTTACCGCCATACATAAAAGTAACCACGCTATCGCCTACTCTGAAGCAGACGTCCTGCTGGTATCTTATCTCCACTCTATCGCCCCAAATAAGCTCCTCGTAGCCATTTTCATATACCGCGCGTAGCCTCAAGCCTGTTATGTCAAGCTGCTCAAAGGCTCCGTAAACAGTCTTGGTTGGATAACTGTAAACGGAAAGACTCTTCAGCTTGTCCCCCTGGGAATTTTCTGCCGTGACGCTGACCTCTTCAGCGCTTACGTACACAGTCGTGGCGCAATAAAGCAGAAGAAAAATTGTAAGTACCGTAAGTAATTTTTTCATTGTCTCCTCCATGTTTTACCATATTTTTCCAATATAGCTTACGGATATTATACCATTCCAAAATTACTTCTTCAATAAGCTTTACGGTTAATTTTTCTTGCTTCCCTGACAGATGTCGTGAGATTTTTATCACTTGCGAGTATATAATCAAAATCCCGACAAAAAAGGACCTGCAAAAAGCAGGTCCTCATTATTCATCTATTTCTCTTTATAGTAAAGGAAGCAATGGCAGTAGCCCTCGTAATTTTCGTCTGCTACCTGCTCTCTGAATTCCTTACACATACACTTGTTGTCCTCGGTTCGCTCAAGACGGCAGGGGCAATATCCGCCTGTTCTCTTAAGACCTTCCTTTACCGCCGCGACAACCTCTTTATCCTCGTTGAATCTTATTTTCATTTGTACTCCTCAATAAGCTTTGCGAGCTTGTCCTTAGGAACGAATCCGAGCGACATATCCACAAATGTATTGTCCTTTACAAGAGCAACCATGGGAATGGACTGCACGTTGAACATCTTTGCAAGCTCGGGCTCGTTGTCAACGTTTACCTTGCAGAACTTTACGTCTGCGTACTCACCTGCAAGCTCCTCGAATACGGGAGCAAGCATACGGCAGGGACCGCACCAATCGGCATAGAAATCGATTACCGCAAGGCCCTTGTGCTCCTCAATTTCGGTTTTGAAGTTATCCTTTGTTATATAAAGCATTTTTTGTACCGCCTTTTCTTGAAATTACAAGATTATTTTATCACAAATATTATGATTTGTCTATTATTTTTCGCAATTTTTACAGATTTTTAATCAAAAGTCTTTGACATATCTAAAAATTTGGTGTATCATATATAAAAAAACTAAGGAAGATAAAATGAGCGAATACAGAATTAAACTCGACGTTAACGTTCATGACGTTGACTTTAACGGTGTTGCAAAGACATCATCCATAATGAGATATATACAGACCGCGGCGCAAAATCAGCTTACCGAGGGCGGTATGTCCTATGATAATTTGAAAAACAACTCAAGAGCTTTTATTCTTTCAAAAATTAAGCTCGAAATATTAAAGCCGCTGCGCGCACATACGCCCATAACGGCCGTTACCTATCCCTGTGAGAGCCGTGGATTCACGTTTCTGCGTTGTTATTCCTTGGAATGTGACGGTGAGGTTGTTGCCAGAGCGATTTCAGCCTGGGCTTTGGTTGATACTGACACACGCGCGCTTGTAAGGGTTAACGACTTTGATTTAGGACTCCCCACTCTTCCGCAGAATGGACTTATTATGGAAAGCATGAGCATGCCGTCTGCATTGGTGGATATTGGCGGATACGGCGTGCATTACGGAGATGTTGACCAGAATATGCACATGAATAACACGAAATATCCCGATATGTATTCCAATTTCCTGCCCCTCGGCGGAAAGATGATAAAATCAATTACAATCAGCTACTCAAACGAGGCGCAAATCGGAGATAAGCTTCGAATTCAACGCGCAGAGGACGACGGATATTACTATTTCAGAACCGTCAGAAGCGACGGAAAGGTAAATTCCGAGGCAAGAATCGAGCTTTGCGACATATAAGATTGCATTTCTTGCTTTCAACATGTCAAAATGTCAGAAATAGATATTTTTTTCGAAAATTTAGGAGTATTTTCATTGCAAAATACTCCTTTTTTCATTCATTTTCTCATTTAAGGTATGGAGAATTATGCTAATCACCGCTTTTATCATCTAAAAACGGCAATTATTGCAATAATATATGTCACGGTATTTTTTATCATCATTTTTCGACCGTTTTCTTAACGACATTTTTTATTTAAACGTGATAAAATATAGTAAACGCAGGAAAGGATTTGGTGTTAATAATGAACTGTGACAACGTTATCCGTAGGGAGCAGAAATTTGATAAAGGAAGCAGTTATCTGTACGAGCTTGTTATGCGTCATGGAGATGCAACGGCAAATTGGCAGACACCGCTTTATTCCGTAAGAATATATATGATTGACCCCATGGGCAACAATCGACAGGCTGATGCAAGTGATATATTCTCCGACAAGGCAGATGCCGAGGCATTCTTTGATAAGATCGTAAGAAATCTCGCTACGCCAATAGATTTAGCATACATACTTGAAGACGAATTTGCCTCTTGATAATTCCCTCAAAATATGCTATAATTGTTATAGCATATTATACTGCGAGGTTAAGTTATGAATATAGGAATACTTGGAGCAGGCACCTGGGGCATTGCGCTTGCGGCGCTTCTTGCAGGGAACGGACACAGAGTCACCGTATGGTCTGCAATTGAGAGCGAGATTGACGAGCTTAGTGTAAATCATGCTCACAAAAATCTGCCCGGAGTTAAGCTCCCAAAAACTATATATTACACCAAAGACATCGAGGTTGTGACAAGAAACAACGAGATGATTTTATTCGTTGTTCCCTCGTCCTTCATAAGAAGCACGGCAAGGCTGGTTGCAAAATACGTCAAGGACGGAACGATAATTGCTACCGCAGCAAAAGGAATTGAAAGCGGAAGCGTTATGACTATGACCGAGATTATCGAGGATGAGTTTTACAATCTTCGCCCCGAGCTGAATTATCATCTCGCTGCCCTTTCGGGCCCCACACACGCAGAGGAGGTTGCTCTTGGTATTCCCACCTCGATAGTTTCCGCCTGTAAGGACGAGGCAATTTCCATGCAAATTGCTGAGGCGTTTGCAAACTCCTGTATGCGAGTTTACACCAACACCGACGTCAAGGGTGTGGAAATTTGCGGTGCAATGAAGAATATTATCGCTATTGCCGCAGGAATTAACAACGGTATGGGGCTGGGTGATAACACCAAGGCGATGCTTATAACAAGAGGCATTGCTGAAATCACAAGACTCGGGCTTGCAATGGGATGCGAGCGCAAGACCTTTATGGGACTTGCAGGCATTGGCGACCTCATAGTTACCTGCACCTCACGTCACAGCCGTAACAACAGATGCGGTGAGATGATTGGTCAAGGTATGACTTACGAGGAGGCGTCGGCTCAAATTGGAATGGTCGTTGAGGGTTATCACGCCTTGGAGGCGGCAATGGAGCTTTCAAAGCTCTACTCTGTTGAGCTTCCCATAACTGAAGCGGTATATAAGGTTATAAAGGAAAATCTCTCGCCCAAAGAGGCTATGTACGCCTTGATGACAAGAGATTTAAAGAGCGAGCTGATTGATTAAAAACGCAAAGGCAGAGGCGCAAAAGCGTCTCTGCCTTGTTTTTTATATAGATAATTACCAATAAAGTTTCCAATCGGGGTCAAGCATTCTGTGGAGCGCTTCCATATAGAAGTAGCAGCCCCAGGTATTCATCTCGTCCACCGCCATATTAAGAGGTCTTGCATAGGTTGCGTGGAGAAGAAGTCCGTTTGCCTCGGGAATGGTATTGGTGAGATAGCCGTCGATAAGAGAGTTCATCATACGCTTGCAAGCGTTGATATAAATCTTCTTCATAGGGTCCTCGTCGCTCATGTACTTAACAAGCTCAAGGATACCGCACATAGCTATTGCCGCAGAGGAGGAGTCCTTAGGCTCACCGTCGCCGTCGGTGAAGGAGAGGTCCCAATAAGGAATATAGTCCTCGGGAAGATAGTTAAGGAAGTAGTTGGTGGTCGCCTTGGTGAGCTTCAACGCATCAGGGTCCTGCTTATAAATATAGGTAAGCATAGGACCGTAAATGCCCCATGCCTGTCCTCTTGCCCAAGCGGAATCATCGCTTGCGCCCTGGTGAGTTGCTCCACGAAGGGGTGCGCCTGTTTCCATATCAAAGTAATATGTATGGAACGTACTTGCGTCCTCACGGCAACAAGTGCCTACTGCGGTCTTGAAGTGATTATAAGCCTTTTCTTCAAAGGACTTATCGCCTGTAACCTCGCTGGTCCAGTAAAGAAGCGGAATGTTAAGAAGACAGTCAATGATAAGACGGTATGCATTGGGGTCGCCTACCTTGCCCCAAGCCTGAATGAACTGTCCCTTCTCCTGATAACGAGTGCAAAGATGCTCTGCAGCCATGATAGCCGCCCGCTTTGCTTCCTCGTTGCCGCAAAGCTTATATGCAGCAACACATGAAGGAGTGAAAAGGAAGCCCATATCGTGATGGTTTACACCGATTTTCTCGCTGATACGCTTGGTATAGCTGGGAATCTGCGCAAGGGCGGTTTCCTTATATTTTTCATTACCGGTAAGCTCGTATGCATGCCAGAGAATACCCGTCCAGAATCCGTTACCCCAGCCTGATACGTTAGGAGTAGTAGCGTAAACGTTGTTAACACTTGCTTCAGTGGGAAATTCAATACCGTGTTTTTCAATACCAAGGTCGATTTTCTTTACTGCCTCGGCAAGAGCGTATTCAAGCTTCTCTCTGGGAAGATCGAAATCACCGAATCTCTCGGGATGCTTAATTTCAGGAATGTTTGGAATCATATTTTTGCCCTTTCATATAGGATTGTTATTTAAAAATTTCAAGACTGCGTCGTAGCGCTATAAGTCCGTCCAAAACCTCGGTGTTTTCTCTGCCTGCAAGAAAATTATATGCTTCAAGAGTATAATACCCGTTATAGCCGACATTCTTTAAGGCAGAAGATACCGCGGCAAAATCGATGCTCATTGAGCCTGGGATCTGATGGCTATCGCGATGCTTATCGTTATCGTGAATATGCAAGGCGCAGAGCTTATTACCGAGGGCGTAAATCATATCCACGGCAGAGCTGTTAAGCCCTCGCATTTCTGCGTGACCAATATCAAGGCATGCAACGAAATATGGGTCGTCAATGGCTTTTAAATGAGCCACAAAGCTCTCCGCTGACGAGCATGCGGCAGGAGCGGCTATATCAAGCGCATTATTCCAATTCCACATATTCTCGGTGGCGATTTTCACTCCGCAAGCCCTCGCGTATGGCAAAAGCTTCATATACATCTCGGCATTCTGCTCTGCTGTACTATTGTTATCGGGGTGGATTACGCAAATTTCAGCTCCAACCTCTGCGGTGCACTCAATAGAACGCAAAAGATTATCTATTCCACAGGGTACAGAGGGGTGCGGCGCGTGAGACTGGTTGCAATGAATACCAAAATCCTCTCCGATTTGACGTAGTTTTCTTGCAAAGGCAGGATATTCAGAGCTGCTAAGCGGGTGAGTCGGCACTACTGCCCTTTTATTCTTTTTATCCCATCCCCACATATTGTACAATGAAAAATCCCAAGCGTCAAAGCCTGCTCTTGCAACAAGCTCAACGGCAGATTCCTCGCCAACGATACGTGAAATTGAGCCAATTTCGGTTGACGTCCTAAAATTCGGTGTTTTCAAGCGATATTTGCCTCGTGTTGATATTTACTTTTTTATTTTATCACACGCGCAAAATTAAGTCAAGGTTTTTTACGTTTTTTTGAATAAATCTCTTCCCCACGGTCGAAAATGTGCTTACAAAAGAAAAGGAGAAGCAAAAATGAAATCATTACCCCTATACGCAATAAGTCTGCTTGTTGCCACGCTTTTAATTGCGGTTATTCCCACCGATGCAGAGGCAAAAATCTACGAGGATACAATAAGACTACATATCCTGGCAAACTCTGATACAAAAGAGGACCAGGCATTGAAGCTTGAAATACGTGACAGGATTCTTGAAAAATACGGCGTGATGCTCAGCGCATCAAAATCGGTGGAGCAAGCAAAGAATGAAATGGAAGAACTGTTGCAAAGCATTGAGCAGGATGCGACGGTGTGGATTCAGGAGCTCGGATATAACTATGGAGCGCGCGCAACTCTGAGTGAGGAATGGTACGATACCAGAGAATACGAGGACTTTACTCTGCCTGCAGGATATTATACGTCTTTGAGAGTTATCATAGGAGACGGAGATGGCAAAAACTGGTGGTGCGTTATGTACCCTCCACTTTGCACCGAAATTGCTACCGAAAGAGCGCCTAAGGACGATTTTGTAATTGACTATTCCAGAGAGGAAATATCTCTTATACAAGGCGGAAAATACAACGTGAAATTCAAAATTTTAGAGGATTTATCGCGAGTCTTTTCAAAAAACGGTTGATTTCGCAT
>JAZQWA010000095.1:0-2910 GCA_045632065.1 Eubacteriales bacterium
TGACCCCACATCCGTAGAGTTCTGCCACCAGATCGGCCTTGACTACGTATCCTGCTCTCCCTTCAGAGTTCCGATCGCTAGACTTGCTGCTGCTCAGGCTGCTCTTAAGAACTAATATAATTAGTTTCAAATATGTAATTAAACAAACTGGTTTATCCTACAACTTAATAGCAAAAAGCCTTGTAGACTTCGGTCTGCAGGGCTTTTTCTTTTTCTCCTATGACGGGGCAGACTACACAGGTTTTGCCTAATAAAACAACATCCTGTAATTTACCCCTTTAACAACGATTTAGGGGCCATTTTCTTGCAAATTAGGTGCTTTCTGAACCCTATAAATATTTTTAGGTGAAAAATGCAATTATATTAAAAAAACAAGCAGTAACCGGTGTTGCAAAACTCATTATTAGAACCTATTGGTACCACTGTAACAACTAAGTATTTACTGTTACTGTCTGAACCTTATTTCCCTATGTATTTATGTGTATTTGTATGGGAATTTAAGAGTTGTTTTATTGCCTGTATGGAGGATATTTATATTTGTACGGTTGAGGATATTTACCTTTGTTTTATGACAAAATATAAAACCGCTCCCTCGCAAGAGGGCGCGGTTTTGTTTATTAATTGGAAGTACCTTTCCCCTTGACATCTGTTTTGCGTGAGGTTAAATTTTTGTTTTTTTGTTGCATTTCTACATTTAATATGATACAATATAATAAAAAGGACATTTGGAGGCATTTTTTATGAACGTTTTCAAAAGACTTTACAAGAAAATTTTTGGAGAAAAGCAACCAAAGAAAAAGCAGCAGGAAAACTGGTATAACAACGCTCACGAAAATGGAGAGGCTACGCATAGCGAAGGAAGCACTCCATCCACCGGTCCTGGAGCCTATTATATATCCACAGCGCACGCGGGAGAAAGGCCGATGTAATCGCAGCAAAACAGATATATTTGCATCATATTGAAGGGAAATATATTATGAACATCTTTAAGAAGATTTACAAAAAGATTTTTGGAGAAAAAGAACAGGTAGAGGAAAAGAATCAGGAGTGCTGGTATAACAATGCTCACGAGGACGCAAGCAGCAAGCTTGGAACTCCCCTAGAGAATTCCGCAGGACAGGACCCTAACCATATCGACTTCAATGCTACTCAAAAGATGACTTCATCGAATTTCTAAGCGTTAAATCCTTTAATTTATAAAAATATACATCAAGAAGAATTCAATCAGGACAAATGATGAAAAATTCACTTAAAAACTTTGGATTTAAACGAAAAAGCGGCATTCTCATGCCCATAAGCTCGCTTCCCTCACATTACGGCATTGGCTCATTTGGCGAGGGGGCTTATAAATTTGCGGATTTTCTTGCCGAGACAGGTACGAAGTGCTGGCAGGTTCTGCCTCTTAATCCTACCTCGTATGGCGACAGCCCTTATCAGTCACCTGCTTCGGTGGCAGGCAACCCATACTTTATCGACCTCAATATTTTGCACAAAAAGGGATTACTTTCGGCAGAGGAGCTGAAGGAAAACAGATTTAACTCACCTAAGGTTGATTACGGTTGGCTATTTAATACAAGATACTCTGCTCTGCGCAAAGCATACGCAAGATTTTGCAAGCTCGGTCTTGAAAAGTCCAAGGAGTACAAGAATTTTATAAAGAAAAACAGCGATTGGATACGCGATTATTCGCTCTTTATGGCGCTGAAGGTGCATTACAATTACTGTGCGTGGACAAATTGGAGCGAGGAGCACAGAGACGTCAAAAAGGCAAGAGAGCGCTATGACGAGTTTGCTTTGGAATGTGGCTTCTGGAGCTGGGTGCAGTTCGAATTTGACTCACAGTGGCAGGCATTGCTTGGTTACGCTCATTCTTTGGGAATTGTAATCATAGGCGATATGCCGATTTACGTTGCGCATGATTCTATGGACGTTTGGTGCGCTCCCGAGCAGTTCTTGCTCGACGAGGACTATAGTCCCAAAGTAGTTGCAGGCTGTCCGCCCGATGGATACTCGCCCGACGGTCAGCTCTGGGGAAATCCCATCTACAACTGGGAGCTTATGAAGAATGACGGTTTTAAATGGTGGAAAAATCGCGTTGCAAACAGCTTTACCAAGTATGATATTTTAAGAATTGACCATTTCAGAGGGTTTGCAGGTTATTACAACATCCCTTACGGTCACACCACCGCCAAGGAGGGTAAGTGGGACAGCGCTCCCGGAATAGAGCTGTTCAGGGCTATCAAGGAAAGCTTCCCTAAAGCGAAGATTATTGCCGAGGACTTAGGCTTTATCACCGATGACGTGCGCGAGCTGCTGACCGACACAGGCTTCCCCGGAATGAAAATGCTTCAGTTTGCGTTCTTTGATGACAATAGCGAGTATTTACCGCGTACATATACTACCGAAAATTGCGTTGCCTACCCAGGCACACACGATGCTGATTGTATCAGAAGCTGGTGCAAGAGTCTTGGTGGTGATGCAAGACGCAGATTCAACAGAGAGTGTCCGAGAAACAAGGCGCAGAGTCGCACTTACGACCTGATCGAGCTCGCGCTTGGTAGCAAGGCTAATCTGGCTATCGTTCCTATGCAGGACTACCTTGAGTTGACCAATGAAGAAGGTAGAATGAACACTCCGTCCGTTGCCGAGGCAAATTGGACCTGGCGCATAAGTCCAAGATATCAAACAAAGACTCTTACGGACAAAATCAGGAATATGAATATAAAAACAAAGAGATTTTCAAAACAGATTACTGTAAGAGAAAGTAATTAATATTAAAGCCCTCGGCTTAATGCCGAGGGCTTTTAATTATATTTTCTTTTTGAATTTTGATGTAGCCGACAGATTGCGGAACAGGTCTGCAATTACCCTGCCAAAGCCTCTGAAGAAATGGCCGTTAACGATTAGAAG
>JAZQWA010000096.1:0-3719 GCA_045632065.1 Eubacteriales bacterium
ATCACAGGGTCAGCCTTCTTAACAAAGAGACCCGCGTAAGGAGTTTCCTTAGTCATCTCACCCTTACCGTCAACGAACTGAACGAATGGAAGACCGTATCTTCTACCAACCTTGTTATCGTCCTCACCGAATGCGGGGGCGATATGAACGATACCTGTACCGTCGGACATGGTAACGTAGTTGTCTGCGGTGATGTAATGAGCCTTCTTGCCCTGCTTTTCAGCACACTCTCTGGTGCAATCCCAAAGAGCCTCGTAGCCTCTGCCCTCAAGGTCAAGACCCTTCATTTCTTCAAGGATCTCGTATGCGGGAGTACCCTCCTCGCGCTTAATGCCGCCGAGGATAGAGTCAAGAAGTGCCTTTGCCATATAGTAAACGTAGCCGTCAGCCGCCTTTACCTTACAGTAGGTGTCGGTGGGGTTAACGCAAAGCGCAACGTTAGAGGGGAGTGTCCAAGGTGTGGTTGTCCATGCAAGGAAGTAAGCATCCTCGTCTACACACTTAAAGCGTACAACAGCAGATCTCTCTTTAACAGCCTTATAACCCTGTGCAACCTCGTGAGAGGAAAGAGGAGTACCGCATCTGGGGCAGTAAGGAACGATCTTAAAGCCCTTGTAGAGCAGACCCTTGTCCCAGATCTTCTTAAGCGCCCACCACTCGGACTCGATAAAGTCATTGGTGTAGGTAACGTAGGGGTTTTCCATATCAGCCCAGAAACCAACTGTGCCGGAGAAGTCCTCCCACATTCCCTTGTAAGTCCATACAGACTCCTTGCAATGGCCGATGAAGGGCTCAAGTCCGTATGCCTCGATCTGATCCTTGCCGTCGATGCCAAGCTTCTTTTCAACCTCAAGCTCAACGGGGAGACCGTGAGTATCCCAGCCCGCCTTACGAAGAACGCGTCTGCCCTTCATGGTGTGGTATCTGGGAACCATATCCTTGATTACTCTGGTAAGAACGTGGCCGATATGAGGCTTACCGTTTGCGGTAGGGGGTCCATCAAAGAAGGTGTAGTTTTCTCCACCACAACGAAGCTCGATAGACTTCTCGAAAATGCCCTGATCCTCCCAGAACTTTCTTGTCTGTTTTTCTCTTTCAACGAAATTCAGGTTCGTTGACACCTTTTCGTAGATTTCCATAATATATCTCCAAAATAAAATTTATAACAATAAAAAATCCCCAAACGGAAAATAAGTCCGTTTGGGGCGAATAAATCGCGGTACCACCCAAATTACAAGGAAAATCCTTGCATCTCATTATGCCTTAACGCGGCACACGGCGAACATTACTGACGTTTTCACATTCGCAACTCGGGAGTGATCTTCGTCTGGGGGCTACTTACCTACGGCTTGCACCAACCGCCGTTTCTCTGTGCGCTTTTACCCTCGCTACTGTCTCCGTCACAGTTATTACCCTAATATTATATATAAACTTAACAAAAAAGTCAAGACCCCGAGGAAATTTTTTATCTTGACAGTAGGACAAAGGGATGATATACTTAAAGAAAAAAGGAGGCGGAGTATGTTAAGTAAGGAAAAAATCATAGACGAGCTTAAAAATCTTGGCGTAGATCCGCCGAGGATAATATTTTACGAATCAATAGATTCCACAAATACGCGAGCCAAGGAATGGGCAAAGCAGAACCCCGATAACCACTCCCCCATTGTGTTCATTGCCAATGAGCAGACCGCAGGTCGCGGCAGACGTGGACGCAGCTTCGTGTCCGAGGGAGGCGCCGGAATCTACATCAGCATACTTACCTACCCCGAGGAAAGCGGTGCAGATGCAACCGCCACCACCGCATGCGCAGCAGTGACCTTGGCAAAAGCAACCGAGAGCCTCTCGGACTGTGACATTAAGATAAAATGGGTAAACGATCTGTACCTCGGTGGCAAGAAGCTTGCAGGAATTTTGACCGAGGGTGAGATGGATAAAGACGGCAAAATTGCCTACCAAGTAGTAGGAATGGGAATAAATATTTACAAAAAAGCAATTTCCGACGAGATTTCAGACATTGCAACCTCGATCGAGTGTGAAACAGGCGTAGGAATTGACAGGTCAAAACTTGCCGCCGCGATTATTAAATATCACTTGAATTATAAGGGCGATTTCTACAACGAATACAAATCCCGCTCCTTTATAATCGGCAAAAGGGTGACGGTGATGAAGCTATCCGAAAGCTATGAAGCAAAGGTGCTTGACATAAATCCCGACTTCTCGCTGAAGCTGAAAACCACAAACGGCATAGAAAATCTATTCACAGGCGAAGTTAGTCTAAAGATATAAAGGCGATTAATAATCTAATCTCTAAACTTATATTCGGTAAAAGGAGGACACATATGATGAATTTCTCATTTGAATCTTTTGTAAGCGGTAATTTCGACTATGACAAAACGACAAAAACGCATAATTCTTTATGGCTTCGCGAAGAAAATATGGATATTGGCGGTGGCAAAATCACCATTTCTGATATTGATAAACTAAAGGACTATCCAGATACAGAAGTTGTAACAATTTCTGGTCTACAACAAGAGACTTTCGAGTATTTTATTAGAACATACGGAAAACAACTAAAAGCCATTCGTTTTTTTAAAAATAAATTTGTAGAAGATCTTTCATTACTTGGAACGTTACCACAACTTGAGTATGTACATTTCTTTGCAAATCAGAAAATAACGGCTCTTTGGGATATGACAAAAAATACATCTTTAACAGCTCTTAGCATACAAGATTTTTCAAGGCTTACCTCTATAAAAGGCGTAGATACCGCCCCTGCATTAAAGGAATTTAGAATCGGAAATGCCATTGGGAATACAATGATAATTGATAGTTTAATGCCTTTGTCTAATTCAAAAATTGAAAGATTATCATTTACAGGACGAGCCATTAGTGATAACGATTTTTCATTTCTCGAAACTTTGCCGGGACTCAAGGTGTTTGATTTTGCTACTAACATATTTACTACCGAGCAGGTTGCTTGGATCGCTGCAAACTGTCCTTTAGCGGAGGGGTATGCTCTCAAAGCAAAGGTAGATTGTATGCTTTTTGATTCAAACGAACATTTGGTTAATGTTCCAAAATCAATAATTGTTGGCAAACGCAAACCTGTACTCAAAGTAAAAGGGAATGAGGATAGAATTCAAAAGTATGTTGACACTTTCGAAAAATTAAAGAAAAAATACAAGGGAGTACCATACAAGGTTGCTTTTCCAACGAAATAATTTTACATTGATCTGCAAAATGCAGAATGCAGAATAATAAAAAACCGACTTGTGCAATATGCTCCTTTAAAGCATTCTGCAAACAGGTCGGTTTTATTTTGATTTATCTTACACCACAACGCTTACCTTTTCAATGCCGTAGTGCTTGAAAAGTCTTATATCCTCTTTGGTTATTCGCTCGCCACTCATTACGATAGGAACGGCAGGCGGACAGGAAACCGTGGTTGCGGCGCATATACGCCCCTCGGAATTTTTAGCCAGGATCTCCCTGCTTTGAGCAAAGGTTGCCTCACGTATAGTCATAGCCTGCTCGTGCTCGTACGGTGAAGAATAAATCGGATCGGAAATCATTCGCTCCCCCTCGTAGGAATCAAGCGCAAATATGAGTCGGTCGATCTCCTCTTTCCCATTATCGGGTGTAAGCATAAAAACGACGTGCTCGGAGTCGGTGTATTCAGGCTCGATAAGGTTGACTCGAAGATGCTCGGAAAGCTGGAA
>JAZQWA010000097.1:0-2280 GCA_045632065.1 Eubacteriales bacterium
GAAATGATCCTTGCCCTTGGCGATAACCTTGCGGCACTCCACGTTCACGATAACGACAGATGGCACGATTCCCACAGAATCCCCTTCTCAATGGATATCAATTGGGATGAGGTTATAGCCGCGCTTAAGCAGGTAAACTACAAGGGATATATGACTCTTGAGGCAGATGCCCATATACGTACCACGGCTAAGACCGAGGAGGAGGCGCATCGTGAGATTGCAAACCTTTCAAGCGTTGCCCGCCGCCTTGCTGATATGTTCGAAAAAGCGTAATCGTCATAAAAAATCAAAACGGCTTGAATTTTTCAAGCCGATTTGTATTTGATTATAAGTGTTTAATATAGATGTAAACCTCGTTGCCACGCTTGTTCAGCAGTTCACAATCCAAAATAAAACCAAGTTTTTCGTGAAGTCGGATACTGGCGACATTATCTTTTCTTATTTGAGCAGTTGCAATTTTATAACCGGATTTTTTGGCATAATTATAGGCTTGCTTCATGGCTTCGTATGCGTATCCCTTACAACGATATTCCTCAAATATTTCGGGACCTGCACTAATAATATACTCATTATGCTGATATAGAAATATATATCCAACTATGGTTGATGCACAACACACAGCAAGCTTTTCTGAATACTTACCGTTAAATTCATGTTTGCTCCATTCGTTCAACATGAGCAATATCTCATTTTCTGACTTGCTTGGAGACATCCTCTTAAGAACCTCTATATCGTCTTCGTTAAAATTCCTCAGGTGTATCATTGATTCTCCTTTGCGGTTTTGCAGGATGCAATCAAAAGTCTTCTGATATTTCCACACACCTTTTCTGTGCTTTTAAAGGTAATCTCGTCAATTCTTCCTGTAGCAAATAACAAGTTCAACCAATAACTTGTCTCGCTAGATTCCTTTAATGCTATTTCTAACTTGGAAACAAAATCTCTTTTGCTTTGTGCATATTGTGCTTCATAAATGTTAGCACCTATAGATGTACCGGCTCTTGAAAGCTGGTCTAACATGTAGGAGCTTTTTGGAGTTTTTACGTTATCAACTAATTCAACTATCATAGTTGCAAAATCAAAAGATAATTTAAGAAGCTTATTTTCAGTCATATCACTACCTCCGTTAATTAAATTGTATCACAGGTTAAGTAGAGTGTCAATGATATATCGCAAAGCGATATGATATACAGGCAAGCTGTATGATATATTTGTGATACAAATATGATATAATATCCGTTACTTTATATGCCGCAGCATATATCATCTGCGTAGCAGATATCATACCTACAGTATATCATCCGTTACAAAGGAACGGATATAATTAAAAAAGAACTTTTGTTTCCAAAAGTTCTTTTTTTATGGGGTGGGTAATGAGATTCGAACCCACGACCTTCAGAGCCACAATCTGACGCTCTAACCAGCTGAGCTATACCCACCATATGGCGTACCTGGAGGGATTCGAACCCCCGACCTACTGCTTAGAAGGCAGTTGCTCTATCCGGCTGAGCTACAGGTACATATTGGAGCGAGTGATGGGAATCGAACCCACGCGACCAGCTTGGAAGGCTGGAATTCTACCATTGAACTACACTCGCATACAAAACACTGCGTTTTTGCCTTAATATAATAGCACACGTAAATTGCTTTGTCAATAGGATTTTTGAAAAATTTTCAAAATTATGAAAATTAAATAAAACGGTAAAAAATCGGCGCAGTGAATTTGAGGTTGCACTGCGCCGTGGGTATTATACAAGGCATTAAAGGCAGATAATGCGGTTATCTTATCATAATCGCCTGAGAGCCCATCTGTGAATAGCGGAGAGAGAAGAGATCCATATCCACAGAGAAGATGCCACCTGCAGGGTCTGACAGAGTAACTGTGTTTCTTGTATAATCGTAGCCGATAAGCACCATACAAGCCATATTTGACTTAAGATACAGTGGCTTTCCGTCTACCACCCAGATACGGGAAATTGAAGGGGTAGTTTCAAAATCCTCGCATACCCAAACTATAATAGGATTACCAAGGGATACCTGACGGTAAAGCTCGTCAACATTGTATCCGCTCATATCCGTAACCTGAGATGTGCCGCCGTTTGCCTTGATGTACTTTTTACCTGCATCTATAATAACGGGGGCATAGCAGCCGTAGGAATTGTACTGACTACGGGGATTACCCACATTAGCCTCGTAGAAGCTTGTAAATCCAACAGGGCCCTTATTAAGATACAAATCGCAAAGCTCGGTTATTTCCACATTGTAGCCAAGATGCTTAAGCAC
>JAZQWA010000098.1:0-19136 GCA_045632065.1 Eubacteriales bacterium
TTATTATAGTGTAGCTAAAACCACGATTTTCTTTGTTTTTATTCATTTTCGCACCTGACGAATTATGTATATTTTTCTGATCCGAAGTTATTTGTTAAAGCGACGAGAACAATTATACCACCCGGATTTAAAAACATCAAGTTTTTTGCTGAAAAAGCTGTCGTATTGAACAGATGTTCGTCGTTTTTACTCATCTCAATGCAAAAAATGATGCAAAATTGTGGAAAGTACACAAAAACTCCATCCAAAAATCCAAACTTTGTATAATTGACATAAAGTTTCTTGTATGATAAAATATTACTTGCCCTAAAAAGCAAGGGTTACTATGATTTCAAAGCAGGACTCATTATGAAAACTTCACTAAAAAACTTCGGATTCAAGAGAAAAAGCGGAATTCTTATGCCGATAAGCTCGCTTCCCTCTCCTTACGGCATCGGCTCGTTTGGAAAAGGAGCCTACGACTTCGTGGATTTTCTCGTTGAAACGGGGACAAAGTGCTGGCAGGTGTTGCCGCTCAACCCCACCTCCTACGGCGACAGCCCCTATCAGTCGCCCGCATCGGTCGCAGGAAATCCTTATTTTATTGATCTTGACATACTGCACAAAAGAGGACTCCTTACCAAGGATGAGCTCTCGGAAAACGTAAACAAGTCTTTAAGGGTTGATTACGGTTGGCTATTCAACACCCGTTATACGGTGTTGCGCAAGGCCTATTCTCGATTCAAGGAAGGCGGAGGAGATAGGTCTCGCGAATATAGATCCTTCCTCAAAAAGAACTCACAGTGGCTGTCAGATTATTCGCTATTCATGGCTTTAAAGGTTCATTACAACTACTGTGCGTGGGCTAATTGGGATAGTGTACACAAGGACGTCGCAGAGGCGAGACTTCACCGCGACGAATTCTCTGCCGAGTGCGGCTTCTGGGAATGGGTACAGTTTGAATTTGACGTACAATGGCAAACGCTTGTTACATACGCCCACTCGTTCGGCATAGTAATTATTGGAGATATGCCTATCTACGTTGCGCACGATTCAATGGACGTATGGTGCGCGCCTGAGCAATTTTTGCTTGACGGCGAATTCAACCCCACCGTCGTTGCCGGCTGTCCTCCCGACGGATTTTCTCCCGACGGTCAGCTTTGGGGCAACCCCATCTACGACTGGGAGCTTATGGAAAAGGACGGATTCTCGTGGTGGTGCAGGAGAGTCGGCCAGAGCTTCCGTATGTACGATATTCTACGCATCGACCACTTCAGAGGCTTTGCAGGATATTATAACGTTCCTTACGGCGACACCACAGCGCGAAACGGAAAATGGGACAGT
Source organism: Eubacteriales bacterium (assembly GCA_045632065.1). Taxonomy (GTDB): domain Bacteria; phylum Bacillota; class Clostridia; order Oscillospirales; family CAG-272; genus UBA1740. The sequence continues at coordinate 1,324 of JAZQWA010000098.1, forward strand.
GCTCCCGGCATTCAGCTCTTCAGGACTATTAAGGAAAAGTTCCCGAGAGCCAAAATTATTGCTGAGGACCTAGGTTTTATCACCGACGACGTCAGAGAATTGCTTTCCGACAGCGGATTCCCAGGTATGAAAATGCTTCAGTTTGCCTTTTACGACGACAACAGCGAGTATCTTCCCCGCACCTATGCGAATGCCAACTGCGTTTGCTACCCCGGCTCTCACGATGCAGACTGCGTTAAAACCTGGTGCAAAAACATAAGCGGACCCGCACGCCGCCGCTTCAACAAGGAATGCCCAAGGCATAAGGGACAAAGCCGTGCTTACGACCTGCTCGAATTTGCTCTTGCAAGTCCTGCAAACCTCGCGGTAGTACCTATGCAGGACTATCTTGAGCTCACTAACGACGAGGGACGAATGAATACTCCGTCGGTTGCCGAGGGTAACTGGGCCTGGCGTGTAAGCCCCAGATATCGCACGGCAACGCTTATAGAAAAAATCAAAAACATTACCACCCGCACAAATCGTGGGGCAAAATAAATTTTATGAGGTGTCAATATGAAAAAGAACTATTCACGCATCATATCAATGCTTCTGGTAATAGTGATGCTGCTTACACTCTTACTCACGTCCTGCCGAAACTCTAATAACGAAGCCGGAAACGAAGGCGGAAACGAGGGCGGCTGGCAGATGCCCGAGGACGAATACAGAATCCCTATGGTAGACGGCTACAATCAGCTTACGTTCTACTGGTCACACCCCGGTGTTATAGAGGACTGTGACATCTGGTGCTGGTGGGACGGCAAAGAGGGCTCGGGTTACGTTATGCATCCCTGCGACTACGGTGCAAAGGTTGTGATTAACATTCCCGAGGGAATTGAACAGGTAGGCTTTATCGTTCGTACAGGATGCTCCGAGCCCGGTGGCACTTCCTGGGGCGAGGCTACCAAGGACGCTACCAGTGAGGATCGCATCGCCGTAATTGAGGGCAAGGAAACATTCATTTACTTAAAGAGCGGTGACGCTGCACAGTATACAAGCAATGATGGAGGAAAGACTCTCACAATGATAAAGAAATTTACTCTTGCGGGAATGACCGACTTCCACAAGATTCAGTACAATATCACTCCCAAGACTACAATTTCAAAGTACAGTCAGGTAAAGGTTTACGAGGGCGACAAGGAGCTTACCGTGCTTAATATAACCAATATGGGCAAGGCGGCTACTACGGGTACGATTGAGGTCGAGGAAACGCTCGACATCGGCAAGAATTACCGTGTCGTCATCGAGGGCTACGGAGAAAAGGCGGTTGTTCCTACCTCTATATTTGACAGCGATTACTTTATTGAAAATTACACCTATAACGGAGACGACCTGGGTGCAGTGATAAACGGTGATAGCACTACGTTCAAGGTATGGGCTCCCACAGCGTCGAAGGTGGTGCTTAATCTCTTCAGTACAGGAAACGGCGGCTCGGCATATAAGAGCGTAGATATGACCAAGGGTGCAAAGGGGGTATGGTCGTATACCGAAAGTTGTGGACACGGCACGTACTATACCTACACCGTTACCACCTCCGTTGGAACGCAGGAGGCAGTTGACCCCTACGCAAAGGCTGCGGGTCTTAACGGTAATCGAGGAATGGTCGTTGACCTTGGACGCACCGACCCTGATGGTTGGGGCACAGACAATTTCTCCACAGGTATTGAGAGCTATTCCGATGCTATTATCTGGGAGGTCCACGTAAGAGACTTCTCTAACAAAATCGCCGCTTCAAACTACAAGGGCAAGTACCTTGCATTCACCGAGCGCGGTCTTGTCAACGAGCACGGCGAGGCGGTTGGTGTAGATTATCTTGTCGAGCTTGGAATTACCCACGTGCATCTGCTCCCCGTATACGACTATGCAACCGTAGATGAGGCAAATCCCGACAGTCAGTTCAACTGGGGATATGATCCTAAAAACTACAACGTTCCCGAGGGAAGCTATTCTACCGATCCCTATAACGGAGAAGTAAGAATCAAAGAGTATAAGCAGATGGTTCAGGCTCTTCACGCAGCGGGAATCGGCGTAGTTATGGATATGGTTTATAATCATACCTACGATGCAAACAGCTCGTTCAACAAAATCGTTCCTTATTATTATTATAGATATACCGCTTCCGGTGCTAACTCCTCGGCTTCAGGCTGCGGAAACGACACCGCATCGGAAAGATATATGTACGGCAAATTTATGGTTGATTCGGTAAGCTATTGGGCAGAGGAATACGACCTTGACGGCTTCAGATTCGACCTTATGGGTCTGCACGACCTTGCTACTATGCAGGAGGTTGAAAACGCCGTTCACGCTATCAACCCTGAGGCGATTATCTACGGCGAGGGCTGGACTATGGGCTCTACCATCGACGGAAGTCCTATGGCAAACCAGTCGAATATAAGCAAGATAACTCCTCTTGAGGGTGCTATCGGCGGTATTGCAGTATTTAATGACGCTATCCGCGACGGTCTCAAGGGCAGCGTATTCACCTCAGACAGCATGGGCTACATCAGCGGTGCAGGCTCTACCTCCTTCCCTGCCGTTCTCTTCGGTATGAAGGGTGGCTCGGGCACGGGCGCAAGCTGGTCTGTAAAGAACTCTATGGTTGTAAATTATATGAGTGCGCACGACAACAACACTCTTTGGGATAAGCTGGCACTTTCCAATGCTGATAACACGGTAGAGGAAAGACTTGCTATGAATCGGTTAGGTGCAACCATCCTTATGGTTTCTAAGGGTACTGTGTTCTTCCAGGCAGGCGAAGAGATGCTTCGTACCAAGCCTAAGGGCGACGGCACCTTTGACGAAAACAGCTACAAGTCGAGCGATGCTATCAACAATATCGACTGGTCGGTGCTGAAGGAAGGCACAAACGAGTATAATATGTCGGAGTTCTACAAAGGACTTATCGATATGAGAAAGGCTTATAGCATCTTCAGGGACAGTAGTACGGCTGTCAGCGGTAATACGATTTCCACAAACGGTCGTGCTATAGTAACCCTTGACGACCATAAGGGCGGTAAGGTGATGATAATTATAAATCCCACAGCAGAGGAAATGTCCTACACTCTTAGCACGTCTTATAATCTTCTTTGTGACGGCAGCACGGTCGGAGCACAAAATCTCGGCACCGCAGAGGGTAAGATTACAATACCCGCATACACCGCAATCATACTTGCAAACGACAATATTCTTAACGGATAATTAACGAAATTAACCAAGGCCGCAGGAGTGTTTTTTCCTCCTGCGGCTTTCCATTTTTAACAATTATTAATAATTTAACACTAGAAATTGTTATCTTGCACAAAAATGGCATTTTTAAATTGTGCATTAGGTAAAATTAACAAAAAGTATTGACATTTATGGGTTTGAATTGTATAATATAACTACAAGTGTATGCCTTATATAATACGCTTATATATAAGTATACTATATGAGAATACACAATGCCCTAAGGGCAAAAAAATAATTTTATAAGGAGAAGGGACAATGAAAAAGTTCTTATCTTTCATCGCACTTGTTATGGTGCTCGTGCTTTCAGTCTCTTGCTTCGCTTCTTGTAAGAAAGAAGAAGTAGAAGAGGGCGAAAAGGTAACAGTATCCTGGTACCAGGGAAGCAAACTTCTTAAGCAAGAAAAAATTGACAAGGGATCTAAGGCAACTCCTTGGGCGCCTACCGCAGAGGGCAAGACCTTCGACGGTTGGTATGCAGAGGCATCCTGCTCTATTGCTTTTGATTTTGACAAGGCTATCAACGAGGATGTTGATATCTTTGCAAAATTCAAGTCTGACGAACACGTTGAGGATACTAACAACTACTACCTCATCGGTACCGGCGCAGGCGATATGAAGGCTAGTGCTTGGAGCCACACAGCTCCCGACTCACTTAAGTTCGTTAAGAAGGACGTTGCAGGTGCAAACGTTTATGAAATAACCATTAAGATGTACGCAGGCGACAGATTCCAGATTTGCTACGGCTCCTGGGACGGCCAGCAGGGCATCGGTATCTTCGAGGGTGCTGCATACGCTGACGGTATCAACCCCAACAAGCCCGCTGAGGGTGCTGTTACCGCTGCAGACGAAAAGTATGCAGAGGTTAAGAACGCTGACGGTGAAGTAGTATTCATCGGCGGTGACGAGAACAACAACTCCTTCAAGAACTGGAACGCAATTCTTAACGAAGGTCACGACGGTATCTATAAGTTCACTCTTACTACTTACCCCAACGCAGGTGACTACAACAAGGTTACCTTCGAGCTCATAGAAGCTATCGAGCCTATGACCGAAACTCACGATATGCACTTCATCGGCACATTCAACGAGTGGGCTACAGAATACGAAGAGGGCGAGCTTGCTCTTGCTCCCTCTGAGGATAAGGCTACCTGGTCCGGCTTCATCACCATCACTGAGGATGACTATGCTGAGTGGACCGCTGACGAAGATGGTAACCTTTACGCAGCTCTTAAGCTTTACAACGTTGTCGACGGCAAATACTACGGCGACGGCGAAGAAAACATTCTTCTCACCGCAGGTACTTACGCAGTTAAGTACACCGTAGAGGACAACAAGGTTGAAGTTGAAGCGTGCGATTACTACATCGTAGGTACTCTCCTCGACGCAGAGGGCAACGCAGTTAACTACGCAGTTAAGGAAGGCGTTTCTCCCGCACTCGTTGCAGGTGAGGACGGCACTTACTCTGTTGATTTCGTAGCATACGATGCAACCGGATGCAACGACTACAGCTGGATGACTCAACAGGGCAAGACCGACGCTAACGGTGTTGCAGCTATCATCTCCATCAAGGTTGTTTACGGTTCCTCTCTCGGTATCAAGGATTGGTACAGCGCAGAGGGTGGCGACAACTGGTATCTCAGTGCAGGCACCTACACTGTTACTCTTGCTGACGGTGCAGTTACCGTAGTAGCAGCTGAGTAATTTTCCAAAACGACTAACCTGCGGGGTTGGGCTTTGCCCCGCCCCGCATTTTTAAACGCAATACCTGAAAGGAGAAAAATATGAAAAAGTTTAAGATTTTTGCTATAATCGCAGCTATGCTTGTTCTTTGTCTTGCACTCGGCTCTTGTGGCGGAGGAAAAGAAGAGGGAGACGGAGGCGACAACAACAAGACTAAGATAACTCTCACCGTTTGGGGTGCTGAGGAAGACCAGGAAATGCTCAAGGCTATGTGTGCAGCATATGCTGAGGCTAATCCTGACAAGGAATACAAGTTCCTCTTCGGTGTACAGTCCGAGAGTGACGCAGCAGACAAGGTTCTCAACGACGTAACCTCCGGTCCTGACGTATTCTCGTTCGCAAGCGACCAAATTAACAAGCTCTACGCAGGAGGTGCTCTCGCTCGTGTAGGCGGTGCTATTGAAGAAAACATCAAGAATATCAACACCGCAAGTTCTGTTGACGCTGCTACTATTACAATCAACGGTGAGGATCAGCTCTACGCTTATCCTTGCACAGAGGATAACACCCTCTTCCTTTACTACGATAAGTCTGTTATCGGTGAGGATGATATCGACACTCTTGACGATCTTCTTGACGCAGCACAGGCTGCTGGCAGAACCGTTCACTTCAAGCTCAACGATGACGGTTGGTATCTCTCCAGCTTCTTCTTCGCAGTAGACGAGCTCGGCTACAACGTTACTTACGACGATAAGATGGTTGAAACCGCAGTTGACATCAACTACAACAATGAAAAGGGCCTTGCAGTAATGAGAGCTCTTGCAAATTACATCAACCACCCTGCACTCGTTATCCAGACAGACGACAGTAAGCTTATTGCAGGCCTTACTCCCACAGCTGATGGTAAGGTTGAGGTTGCAGCAGGCGTTTCCGGTACTTGGAACGCTGCATCCATAGAGGGCCTTCTTGGCGAGAATATGGGCGTTGCAAAGCTTCCTACCGTTAAGATCGGTGGCGAGGATAAGCAGCTCACCACCTATATGGGCTGCAAGCTCGTAGGTGTAAACGGCTTCAGTCAGAACAAGGCAGAGGCTCACAAGCTCGCTCAGTGGCTTACCAACGAGCAGAATCAGCTTATCAGATTCCAGACTCGTGGCTTCGGTCCCTCCAATAAGGTTGTTGCTGCTTCTGAGGCAGTTCAGAGTGACCCTGTTATTTCCGCAGTAGTAGAGCAGGCTCAGTACAGTCGTGCACAGAAGAGCGTGCCCAGCCAGTACTGGACTCCTATGGGAGCTCTCGTTACTCCCTTCATCGCAATGAAGGAAGACAACTCTCTTGCTTATATAACTGACGAAACTCTTCAGGAATATCTCGATGCACTCGTTGCACAGATAGCAAAAACCGCTGAATAAATCGTTTATCGGGGACTGCTTTTTGGCAGTCCCCATCTTAACTAAATCAAAGGAGGTCATAGATGGATCTCGGTTATTATAAAATGACACCGTCTCAACGTGTCAAACACAAAATTTCCTGCTTTTTCAAAAATATCGGAAAAGGCTTCGCAGGATTTTTCATGAGAATTTTTAAAGCCGTTATAGGCTTTTTCGTCTCTATCGGCAGAGATATCAAGGAATTTGCATTGAATTTCTGGCACGGCGACGCTCTTACTAAGAGCTCACACTTGTTTATAGGTCTCAGTCATCTGTTTCGCGGTCAGGTAGTTCGCGGAATTATGTATCTCTCTCTTGAGGCGGCATTCATAGCATATATGGTGCTGTTCGGCGGCAATTATCTTGCTATGTGCTTTGAAAATCTCCTCGGCGGCGGAAATATCGGCCGCGTGGAAACACACGACTTCTGGAACGAGGAAGAGGGCTTTTACGACAAGCTGATAGGCGATAACTCATTCCTCATTCTTTTATATGGAATACTCACTCTGTTTGTAATTCTTTTCTTTGTTATCTGCTATATCAGTGCAACAAGGGAAAGCTACAAGCTTGAGCAATATTATATTATCGGCAAAAAGCCCATAAGCTTTAAGGGCGATATCGGAAATCTTCTTGACAACAAATTCCACATTACCCTGCTTTCCTTGCCTATGGTTGGTCTATTTATGTTCACCATAGTTCCTCTCGTAACTATGATACTTATTGCATTCACCAACTACGACGCAAGGCACGAGGTTCCGCAGCACCTGTTCTCGTGGGTGGGATTTGATAATTTCAAGGAGCTTTTCGCTTCGGAGTCAAAGCTCGGTGCTACGTTCTGGCGTGTGCTTGGCTGGACTATGATTTGGGCTGTGCTGGCAACCTTTACAAGCTACATATTCGGTATGCTGCTCGCAATGCTCATCAACAGAAAAGGCATCAAGCTCAAAAAGCTCTACAGAACCCTTTTCGTTGCGACTATTGCAGTTCCGCAGTTCGTTTCGCTTCTCATTATGTCGAAAATGCTCGATACCGGCGGCGGTATTATGGGCTCGGGCGGCGGTATTATCACCCAGCTAGTAGAGCAAATATTTGATTATCACCTCAAATTCGGTATTGACATCAACACCACCAGAATTTGTATCGTTCTCGTAAATATGTGGATAGGCGTGCCTTACAGTATGCTTATGTGCTCGGGTATTCTGATGAATATTCCAAGCGACCTCTACGAGTCTGCCAGAATTGACGGTGCCTCACCCGCACGCCAATTCATGAAGATTACCCTTCCCTATATGCTCTTCGTGACAGGTCCGTATCTCATCACACAGTTTATAGGAAACATCAATAACTTTAACGTCATTTACCTGCTAAGCGGCGGCGGTCCGGGTGACCTTATGCTCTACACAGACGGAGCAAAGGGTACAGACCTTCTTATCACCTGGCTCTACAAGCTCTCGCTCGGTGCTGACAGAAACTACAAGCTCGCCAGCGTTATAGGTATTCTTGTATTCGTAATTTCCGCTACGTTCAGCCTTATTGTTTACAATAAGTCCTCGGCGGTGAAAGGAGAGGACAATTTCCAATGAGTGAACAGAACAAAAACACTGTTTCAATGCCCGAATGTAAACAAGAGCTTACAAATTGGCAAAAAATCGACCAGTTGGAAGCTGAAATTGAGAGAGCTAAGCCGAAGAAGAAAAAACGCCTTGGCGGTATGAAATTCAGAAAAATCTTTGGTGATACCGTCGGTCAGGTAGTGCTTACTATTCTCTCTATTATCTGGATTATACCTCTCTTTTATCTAATCGTGCAATCCTTCCGTAAGGAGCCGGGTGCTTGGTCACCAACCTTCTTCCCTCAGGAATGGACGCTTGATAATTACAAAAGGCTCTTTACCGAAACAAAATTCCTTCAGTGGTACGGCAACACTCTTCTTATTGCGGTGTGCAGCTGTATAATCACGGCATTGTTCGTGCTTGCGGTAGCATATGCGTTCAGCCGTATGAAGTTCAAGGCGAGAAAGCCGATGATGAACGTTATGCTTATTCTCGGTATGTTCCCCGGCTTTATGAGTATGTCGGCGGTATATTTTTTGCTTAAAATACTTCTTCCCGACAATTATCAGTCGCATCTCAGTCTTATTATAGTTTATTCTGCGGGCGCTGCGCTCAGCTATTACATAGCAAAGGGCTTCTTTGATACGGTTCCGAGATCGCTCGACGAGGCGGCCCGTATCGACGGTGCATCAAGATTCAGAACGTTCTATAAAATAATTCTTCCGTTAAGCAAGTCTATAATCATTTATACCATTCTCGTTTCGTTTATATCCCCCTGGTGCGATTACATATTCGTTTCCTACATTATGGCGGGCGTTCCCGACACGGGTATGTACACGGTTTCCTTGGGTATGTATAAGTGGCTTGAGCGTGAGATGATTCAGCAGTACTTCACCACCTTCTGTGCGGCTGCGGTTATCGTAGCTACTCCCATCACCGGACTCTTTATGTGGCTCCAGAAATACTACGTTGAGGGTGTCACGGGCGGTGCAGTTAAGGGTTAAGGAGGCAAAATGAAAAAAATAACATCTATAATTCTACTTATTTCCATTCTTGCGTCCACACTCACCTTGTTTTCTTGTAAAAATAACGAAAAAGATGACGGTAAGAAGAAGGAAAACGTGCAGCTCAATATAATCGATGACGGCTACCGTAACTGGTACGAGATATTTGTTCATAGCTTCTACGATACTAACAATGACGGAATAGGCGACCTCAAGGGCGTGACGAAAAAGCTAGATTACATCAAGGATATGGGCTTTAACGGTATTTGGCTTATGCCAATTCACCCCTCACCCACCTATCACAAGTACGACGTAACAGACTATTATGCCATAGACCCCGACTACGGAACTCTTGAGGACTTTGCAGAGCTTATAAGAGAAGCACACAAGAGGGGAATCAAGGTTATTATCGACCTTGTAGTTAACCACACAAGCGATAGCCACCCCTGGTTTAAGAATGCATGTGATTACATCAGGAAAAACGGTTCTGCCGGCGGTGATTACGGTGATTTTTACAACTTCAAAATCACGAACGCAGGTGCTTATCACCCGGTTACAGGAAGTCAATACTCCTATGAAGGTCAGTTCTGGAGCGGAATGCCTGACCTTAATCTTGACAGCGAAAACGTTCGCAAAGAGATAAAGAGCATTATGAAATATTGGCTTGACAACTACGACGTTGACGGCTTCCGTCTTGATGCGGTAACAAGCTATTACACAGGTGATCTCGACGGCAACATTGATTTTCTCTCCTGGCTCAACACAGAGGCAAAGCAGATAAAGTCCGATGCATATATCGTTGGCGAGGCCTGGGTTGGCAACGATTATACCATAGACCGCTATTACGAGAGCGGATGCGACAGCTTCTTCCTGTTTACAGGCGCTCAGGCGGGCGGCACTATCGCTACCGCAGTTAAGCAGAGCAGCGGAAAGGCTATCGGCGAGCTGTTTATGGATCTTCAGAGTACGTACGGCGACGTAATTCTTGCCCCCTTCCTCGGAAACCACGATACAATGCGTCCCGGCAGCTTTATGCCCGGCGAGGATAACGTAAAGATGGCGGCAGGCGTTCTCTCAATGATGAACGGCGGTACATTCGTTTACTACGGTGAGGAAATAGGTATGATAAGCAAGGGCGGTAACAACTCCGACCCTGCAAAGCGTATCGCAATGAAATGGGAAGCAAAGGCTATCTACGAAGGATGCTGCTACCTGCCTCCCGAAAACACCCCCGTTGATGAAACCTCTTACTACTACCCCTCAGTTGCAGAGCAGGCAGCAGACGAAGGAAGTATTCTTAATTATTACAAAGAGGCTATGGAGCTTCGCAACCGTTTCCCCTCTATTGCAAGAGGAACGGTAACCTATTATCCCGAGGGACAGAATAATTATATCTGCGTTATTACTAAGGAATATGAGGGCGAAAAGATAACTATTGTTTTCAATATGGACACTTTTGAGCAAACGGTAACGCTTGACAAGGCTACTCTCGGCTATACGGAGATTGTCGGCGAGCTTTACGCTTCGGGCGGAGAGTTTTCTTACAACGATAACGGTACGCTCGTTATGCCGCCTCAATCCATAGCAATATTTAAATAGGAGAAACACTATGGCAAGTTTATCACTTAAACATATTTTCAAGGTCTATGACGGAGGCGTTAAAGCAGTAAACGACTTCTGTATGGATATCGAGGACAAGGAATTTATCGTATTCGTCGGTCCGTCTGGCTGTGGCAAGTCCACAACCCTGCGTATGATAGCAGGCCTTGAGGAGATAACTGCGGGCGAGCTTCGCATTGACAACGAGATAGTCAACGACTTCGAGCCCAAGGACAGAAATATTGCGATGGTATTCCAGAACTACGCCCTTTATCCTCATATGAGCGTTTATGAGAATATGGCATTCTCACTTCGTACCATACATATGCCAAAGGACCAGATACACGAAAAGGTTATGGAGGCTGCCGCAATACTCGGTATTACCGAATATCTTGACAGAAAGCCGAAAGCCCTCTCGGGCGGTCAGCGTCAGAGAGTTGCTCTCGGACGTGCAATAGTCCGTCAGCCCAAGGTATTCCTGCTTGACGAGCCACTCTCCAACCTTGATGCAAAGCTGCGTGCGGCGATGAGAGCAGAAATTTCCCGCCTCCACGAAAAGCTCGGTACTACCTTCATTTACGTCACGCACGATCAGGTGGAGGCTATGACTATGGGCTCGCGCATCGTAGTTATGAAGGATGGCTTCGTTCAGCAGATCGATACTCCCATCAACCTTTACAAATTCCCCGACAACGTATTCGTTGCAGGATTTATCGGAACTCCGCAGATGAATTTCTTTGACGGTGTGATCACCAAGAGCGGTGATGACGTAAGATTTGCTCTGGATTGCGGTACTGACATTGATATGAAGTACATACAGGCAGACAAGATCCCCGTCAAGTATATGGATGGCAATCACAGGATCGTCTTTGGTGTTCGTCCTGACGATATCAGAGTCAGAAAGGATACAAACTATGACGACGGCTCGTGGGCTCCTGCCAAGGCAGTTGTCAGCGTTGTCGAAGTGCTTGGAGGAGAGACCCTTATTTACGCCAACCTCGATCTTAACAATCCCGATGCCGAGGTCGGTTCTATCATTATAAAGGCGGATCCCGATACCTTCGTTCATCGTGGCGACGTTATTGATATTGAGATTTCCAGAAAGAAATTCCACGTCTTTGACAAGGAGAGCGAAAAGAGCATCAGAAGAAGAATTCCCGAAGAAAACATCATAAGCGCGTCTATTCTTGACGGAGTACTCGGATTTGAGGGACAGAGTTTTGCTCTTCCCGCAGCTATCAAGTGCTCGAACGTTGAAAATACAGAGGTCTCCATGCCTATCAGCGCCATTACACTTGGCGCAGGAAACGGCGAGGCTACCGTTCAATGGACGGAAAGGATAGAGAATAAGGTTCTCTACTTCCTTAAGGTCGGCGAGCTGACGCTCTTCTCTCTTGAATGTGGCGAGGCGCGCTTCTCTATCGGTGACAAGGTAGCGTTTGATATCGACTTCACGCAGGTGTCAATCGCTTCGACAGACGTAAAGCCTCTGATTACGGCCAACACCCTTGACGGCGTCTTCACAAAGGAAAAGGATAAGTCGCGCAAATTCTACAACTTCTATATGGAGATAGGCGGCGCAAGGCTTGTTCCTACCGATGGTATCTGCGAAAAACTCTTTGCCTGCAAGGGCAACAAGATATTCCACACACCGCTCGAGTACATAGTAGATGCCGATAAGCTCACGGTAGTTTCCGGCAGCACTGAAGGCAACCGACTTTCCGGCAAGGTCACGCAGATTCTTGACTACGGTCATATCAAGTATGCAAAAATCGACGTGAACGGTCAGATCTTAACAGCGGCATACAACGGAAACGTTGGCGACAGCGTTGACGTGCTTGTACCCGTCGAAGCAGTAACTATCAAGGATAAGTCTATCGACATTATAATTGTATAGTCAGAATACAAAAAAGAGCCGAGAATTGAAGTGAACCCCAAATAGTTCACAAAAAAGAAAAAAGACAAAGCCTCCTATAGTATAATTAAGCCATAGGAGGTTTTTGTTATGGCAAAAAAAGGACAAAAGTTTAAAAGTTACTCAAAGAAAATTAAGGCTGAGATTTTAAAGAAGTATTTCGAGGAATACGTTCCAACAACTGTATTGGGTGAAGAATATTTAATCATAACGACTGGTTTTTACCTAGAACCTTGCGCACAAAGGATAACGCAATTAATGTGAGTTCGGATTCTCATTTCATTGATTTTGTTTTTGAAAAATCCACTTTTGAAGACAAATACAGAAAAATCACATTCAACTGCGGAGACAAACCAATACCATCAATTGTTCAGCGATTTATAGATAGCTCCCTATTAACATAAGCAAATAAAGGCAACGGAATCATTTGTGGATTCCGTTGTCTTTTTCTTTGTTTAAGCCTGCGTAAATTTTTATCGTTATGGAAGAAAAAAGAAGTTAAAAGGGCTTGAATTATTTTTGAATCAGAGTTACAATTAGGAAAAGGAAAAGCCTCGGCTGGTGAGCCGAGGCGATAGGGATTTTACGCGTTACTTCTTCTTGTTTTTGACCACGTTTGACCACATGTTTTGACTACTTCGCAAAGCGGAATACACGGAATATACGGAATTATTTGCATTATTTGTACTGTTTAGTTTACAAAATTGGACTCAACGGACTAAAAAGTGCCAGAAAAACGAACACCTGGCAGTTGGGGTGATGGAGGTCGCAAGTTCAGGTTTTTCGCTTGACAAAACGCGGTAAAATTCATTTATTGTACCGGGATGTAGTCTAGATTGGGCGTTTTCTTGCGATAGAACAAAGCGACTGTGGCTACTATAAATTTATTCAACATCTGAGCCTCTTTATCTGAGCCTCTTTGAAATGCATCTATACTTCTTGTCAAAAAAACAACTGAATAAATCTTCAAAAACGGCAAGACGAATACATCTAAACTTCTTGTCAACAAAAACAACGGGCTGAGTCATCAGCCCGTTGTTGGCTTTTGACTCAGCCCGATAAAATCGAACGTTTTTTATAATCTATTATAATCTATCTCCCCAGAATCCTCTGAATAAATAATCGGTTCCCGCGGTTATACCGCAGGGAATATACAAAAGCTCGTACTTGGTATTTACGTACTTAACGCTGCCGTCGAAGTCAGTAAAGACCTCATTTACGACGTTGCCGTGCTTGTCGTAGGTGTACTCATGGGTGCTCTGTTCTCCGCTTGCGTTTGTAAACACTTCTCTTGTACAATTACCGTTGTCGTCATAGGTATAATCAAAGGATTCCTGCGCACCGTAGGAGTATGTGCCTACCTCCTTGACAACCCTTCCGTTATCATCATAGGTGATTGCGATATTCAAAACCTGGCTTTCTCCGTTATATATGATCCCTTGCCTTGTCATATTGTCTTTTGCATCATAAGTCATTAAGAAATCGTATGTATCGTATTCATCTACATAGGTTTGCTTTACAATATTACCTTTATCATCATATTCAAAGGTGTAGGAGGCTTTGTGTCCATCGTATCCTGTATAATTTGCGGTTATAAGATAACCGTTAGCGTCATACGTGTACACGTAACAAGAAATCTCAGGATCTGCCTCTGTATTCTTTGTCGCAATCTGCTCTATGATATTTCCTTTATCGTCATAGACAAACTTGCTAACCCCCTGCACATCAGAACGAATAGTTGTCTCGCTTATTGGCAGATTGAGGCTATTATATGCAACGTCATCGGTTCCCTTCTTGCCTGTCACATCGTACTCGAAGCTGACGGGCATATAGTAAAATTTCGACAGATATTCCCCCGCGTCTCTATAATCGCCAAGCGCTTCAAATGCAGCCTTTGCTCCTACGTAGTCGCAATTAGCAAGCAATACGAGGGCATTCTCATACTCCACAGCCTTGGGATCGGGAGTATCCTCCTGCTTTTTAGCGCAGGAACTTACGGCAAGACACATTGTAAAGAGTAGCATCAAGCATAGGATGAGTGAAATTATTTTTTTCATGATTTTTGTCCCCTTGTGTTATGAAACATCAATTATTCAACTATCACGTATTCGGGAACGTTGATCGTAACCGTTCCAATCTCGTCTATGTTAAAGCCCATCATATCTAAATATCCAGGATCTTCGATATTCAACGATCTCTGAATACATATAATTACAAGTTTTCCTTCCTCAAATCCGAAGGAATGGTAGCGATCCGAGCCTGTATCATCTTTTGAAACATAAATGTTTCTCGATTCGGAATATTCGTAGTCGTTAAAGTCTAAATCTGCAGGAATTAACGTTGCCAAAACGTCATATTCATTCCATTCGGTAGCGTACCAAATACCCTCGACTTCTTCAAGCATATACTTTTTGTCGCCCTCGAAAACAATGAGCTTTCCATCCAACTCAATAGCGTTGCCTGCGTATTTGAAGGAGCCGAACTCAAATTTGAATTCATCAGCATCAGTGACAATGTGGAATTCACCTGCAAAGTTTTCTGCATTGACAGCGTTGTTCCACTCTTCCTCGGTTACCGTATAGCGAATCTCTGCCTCTTCTTCATAAACAAACTCAGGAACGTTGATAACAGTTGTTCCGACGTTCGTATATAATTTTGTTACTACAATGTTTTTTTCAACGCCGTCAATAACCGTCACTTCGGTGTAAATAATGCTGACGGGAACGCCGTTTTCAAATTTAACCTCCCATCTGGCACCAATCTCGTCCATAGCGTCAAGCACGTATGCGCCAATCTCCGCGTCATAGGTGAATTCATCGTAAACGTATCCGCCAGAAAGCAATCTGTCGTGAGCAAGCTCAAGAGAAGTACAGTCATAAGCAACGAATACGTCGCCCCTTTCAATTAATTGATAGTCCTTGCCATCTTCAATTATTACAACAGAGCCATTATCAAACTCAAGCGCATATTCTGTGTATTTATTAACTAAGCTATAACTATCTGTATACTCTTCGATGGTATAATTGGGATAAGTGGTCCAGGTATTCCACTCCTCTTCGGTTACGGTATATCTTACATCATCATTTGTCGGAGGGATTGTATCATTTGTTGGCGGAGTTGTGCTATCGTCACTTGTGCGATCAAAGGCATAGCATCCCATCAAAAGCACAGCTGACATTAAAACTGCAAGAAAACACAAAGTAGATTTAATTTTTTTCATAAAATATCCTTCCTTTTTTAGAGTTATTTACATTTTAACTCAGGCAACGTTACAAATGCGTTACAAAAAATAAAAAACGTCTGCAATCTGCCTATATGGTGGCTGTTCTTGCTATTTATGGCTTTTTAATTTGATTTTCGGATTTGTTTAAATTTAGTCAGTTTGTTTTTTGTGCAAATTGTTTTATTTTTTGTTTCAAAATAGGTTGTTTTTCTCCACATATTTACATATTTTTTTGTTGACATTATCATTAAAATATATTATAATAAAGACAGTTTTAGCGATATCGAGGCGTTGCCCCGATGCAAGCTTGCGCCGTGACTGACGGATTTTCGCGGATTTAACCGCGGTGCCACGGTGACATTTATAATTTTTGCCGACCGTCTGGGCGTACCTCTCTTTCATTAGGGTAGGTGCGCCCTGTTGATTTTTTTGCATCTTTTACAACGCTACGACGGTTAGTTTTTACGTTTGAAATTTCAGCGACGCTTTGCGTCGAAAGGAGCTTAATATGAAAAAGGTTGGAATTGTTATGGGAAGCGCAAGCGACCTTCCCATTGTTAAAAAGGCTATTGATACGCTCGTTTCATTAGACGTTCCGTACGAAGTACACGTGTACTCCGCCCACAGAACGCCTGATGAGGCGAGCGATTTTTCGTCTTCAGCAAAGGATAGAGGCTTTGGCGTACTGATTGCTGCGGCAGGTATGGCGGCTCATCTTGCAGGCGTGGTTGCATCGAGAACTACCCTGCCCGTTATCGGAATTCCCTGCAAATCCTCAAATCTCGACGGACTTGACGCGCTTCTGGCAACTGTACAGATGCCTACGGGTATTCCCGTGGCAACCGTTGCTATTGACGGAGCTGCCAACGCTGCTCTGCTGGCGGCTGAAATACTCGCCCTCTCGGACGAGGGGCTTGCCAAGAAGCTCGAGGACAAGCGCAAGGCAGACACTGCTTTGGTGCTTGAAAAGAACAAAGAGATTGAAGCTCAATTTAATGTTTGATTTTGTTATTAAAAAATAAATTTCGTCTTACTTATGAAAGGAAAGAAAAAATGAAACTCGTTTACACAGGTAAAACAAAGGACGTATTTGCACTTGACAATGGCAACTATATGCTTAAATTCAAGGATGACTGCACAGGCAAGGACGGAGTGTTCGATCCCGGTGAAAATTCGGTAGGCCTCACTATTGACGGCGTTGGCGACGTAAATCTCCGTATGTCCATTTATTTCTTCGAAAAGGTAAATGCGGCAGGCATTAAGACTCACTACGTAAGCGCAAATCTTGCTGACACCACCATGGAGGTTCTCCCTGCGAAGCCCTTCGGCAAGGGACTTGAGGTTATTTGCCGCCACAAAGCAGTAGGTAGCTTCTACCGCCGTTACAGCGATTATATTGAGGAGGGCGCAGACCTTCCCGCATACGTTGGAACCACCTTCAAGAACGATGCAAAGGGCGATCCACTTGTAACAAAGGACGGTCTTATAGACCTTGGTGTAATGAGTGCAAAGCAGTACGACGATATCAAGCTCATGACTCAGCAGATTACCAAGATCGTAGCAGACGACCTTCTTGAAAAGGGCCTTGTGCTTTACGATATCAAGTTTGAGTTCGGTTACGACAAGGACGGTAGCGTAATGCTTATCGACGAGATTGCATCCGGAAACATGCGTGTTTACAAGAACGGCGAATACATTGATCCGATGACTCTTTCGGAGCTTTTCTTCGCATAAGATAACCACCCCCTGACCCCTATACAAAGAAAGAGAGACAAAAATGGGCGGATTTTTTGGAGCGTGCCGTAAGGCAGATGCAATATCAGACGTTTTTTTCGGCACTGACTACCACTCGCATCTCGGAACGAAGAGAGCGGGAATGGCTGCCTACGACGAGAGCGTAGGTTTGCAAAGAGTTATACACAACATCGAAAACTCACCATTCAGAACAAAGTTCGAGCACGTTTTCGAGCAGATGAAGGGTTACAGCGCAATTGGCTGTATCAGCGACGTTACTCCCCAGCCTCTGCTTATCAGATCGAGGCTCGGCAAGTACGCTATCTGCATGGTTGGCGTAATAAACAACACCGACGAGCTTGTTGATAAATACTTAGAGTCGGGCGACGGACAGTTTGACGCCATGAC
>JAZQWA010000099.1:0-4658 GCA_045632065.1 Eubacteriales bacterium
ATGTGCTCGAAGTTACCCGTTTCAAGAACAAGACGAAGATAACATCCGTTGACGTCAGAGCCCTCGTTTGCTCTCTCGTGGTGAACTGAAATCACGTTACCGCCAAGCTCGGCAATAATGCGTGATACGTTTTTAAGCTGACCGGGCTTATCCACAAGCTCAATCATAAGCTGACAGGTTCTGCCCGACATAAGAAGACCGCGGTTAATCACACGAGAGAGAATTGTAACGTCAATATTACCGCCTGAAAGAAGGCATACCGCCTTTTTGCCCTGCAAGTCGATCTTACCGAACATTGCAGCAGCAACAGCAACTGCTCCTGCGCCCTCTGTAACGAGCTTATGCTGCTCCATAAGAGCGAGAATTGCCGCAGAAATCTCATCATCGTTTACGGTAACGATTTCGTCAACGTATTTCGAGCAAAGCTCGTATGTAAGGCTACCCGGCTTCTTAACGGCAATACCGTCTGCAATTGTAGAAACCGATTTAAGCTCCTCAATCTGATGGTATCTGATTGAGTTAAGCATAGAGGGAGCGCCTGCCGCCTCCACACCGTAAACCTTAACCGACGGATTTATAGACTTGATTGTATAAGCGATACCGCTTATAAGTCCACCGCCGCCAACAGGCACGATAACCGCATCAAGCTCGGGAATCTGATCCTCAATCTCCAAAGCGATAGTTCCCTGTCCTGCAATTACGTCCTCGTCATCAAAGGGATGGATAAAGGTATAACCGTTTTCATCGCGAAGCGCAAGCGCCTTATTATATGCATCGTCGTAGACGCCCTCAACAAGACAAACCTCTGCGCCATAGCTCTTGGTTGCCTGAATTTTCGAAATAGGCGCTCCGTCAGGAAGGCAAATAACCGCCTTGATGCCATTCTTCTGCGCCGCAAGAGCCACGCCCTGAGCGTGATTACCTGCAGAGCATGCGACAACTCCTCTCGCCTTCTCCTCATCGGAAAGGCGCGACATCTTGTAGTAAGAGCCTCTGATTTTGAAGGAGCCTGTGATCTGTAAGTTTTCGGTTTTTAAATATATGTCTGCGCCGGGCTTAAGCTTTGGCGCATAAACGACGTCAGTCTTACGCACCACGTCGCGAAGGACGTTGCTGGCGCGATAGACGTTATCAAGTGTAAGCATTTTCGTTTTTCCTTTATAGTAAAGATTTGATAAACTGCTCTGCGCATCTTGCAGAGCGATTTCCCTTGCGGAGCGCAAACTCCTCCGCCTTTATTTCAAGAGTCGATGTGTCCATAGTAACAGAATATCTCTGTGCCAGAGCGCAAACTATGGTAAGATACAGCTTTTTATCTGGCTTGCCAAAGTAAACCACAAGTCCAAAGCGTTCGGAGAGCGAAAGTTTCTCCTGCATGGTATCATTTCTATGTACCTCAGCGCAGTCTCTGTCGTCAAAGGTTTCCTTAACGATATGACGTCTGTTAGAGGTAGCATAAATCACAGCGTTATCCGCCTTTGCCGAGGCAGAGCCCTCAAGAGCAGCCTTCAGCATGCTGAAATTATCGTCGTTTTTATTGAACGACAGGTCATCGATGAAGATGATGAATTTAAGCGGATTTTCGCTGATTCTGCCCATAACGTAAGGCAGAGCTGACAACTGGTCCTTTCGAAGCTCGATAAGACGAACTCCGAGCTCGAAGAAGGAATTAGCGACAGCCTTAACCGTAGAGGATTTACCCGTTCCTGCATCACCGCAAAGAAGCACGTTGGCGGCAGGTCTGCCCTCGACGAAAGCTTTAGTGTTTTCGATAACTGCGGCTCTTTCCTCGCCATACCCGATAAAGTCGTTTACCGAAGCTTTATCAGCGGAAATAATAGGCGAGAGCATGCCGTTATCCTCAAGACGAAACATGGGATGAGAGGCAAATATGCCGTATCCGTGCTTGTCTATATTCTTAACGCGCTTTTCATATTCAATCTCAAAATTACGCTTCTCTGACGAGAAGGGAGAGACGTAATCAACGCCAATATCCGCCTTGAAATCATCGGGAGTAAGCGATGCAAAGGTAGAGAAAACAGAAAGCTCACGTTTTACCGCCTCTGTGATGTTGCTATCAGGTAGGCTTCCCTTTGCCCTCGCCTTAACGTAGACGTTCTCGTCCTCAAAGACGTATCGCATTACAGCATCTGTAATTGAGCCGCCCTCTTTGTAAATTTCAGAAGCCATAGCGGCATAAGAGGATATTTTATTTTCTTTTGAATCGTCAGATGAGTACTGCCTGAAGCTGCTAAAAAGCGGCTTTTCAAGCACCAAGCGAAAAACGCTCGTCATACACAAATCAAAATGCAGTTTTTTCAAATCTGCCATTTTTTTCACCTAAAATTAGAGATTTTTAATGATTTTTTCGGTCATTTCGGTAGTCGAAAGCGCATACTTACCGTGGGAGAGGTCTGCTGTGCGATAGCCTGCAAGCAGAACCTTATCAACCGCGTTAACGATTGCATCGCTTTCAACCGAGAGACCGAAGGAATAAAGCAGCATCATTGCTGCAGAAAGAATTGTTGCTATGGGATTAGCCTTGTTCTGCCCTGCTATATCAGGAGCCGAGCCGTGGATTGGCTCGTAAAGGCCTCTTGTAGTTTCGTTAAGAGATGCCGAAGGAAGCATACCGATTGAGCCTGTTATCTGCGACGCTTCGTCAGAGAGAATATCTCCAAACATATTTGTTGTCACGATAACGTCGAACTGAGCAGGATTACGGACAAGCTGCATAGCCGCGTTGTCGACAAGCATATCAGAGCATTCAACATCGGGATACTCCTCTGCTATCTCGTGAACGATTTTACGCCAAAGTCTTGAGGTGTCAAGAACGTTTGCCTTGTCAATGCTGGTAAGCTTCTTGCCACGCTTCATTGCCGCATCAAATGCAACTCTGACAATTCGTTCAATCTCCATTCTGCTATAACACTCGGTGTCGTATGCCTCCTCACCGTATCTGCCGTCACGGTAGCCACGCTCACCGAAGTATATGCCGCCTGTGAGCTCGCGAACAATCATAATATCAAAGCCAGCCTCAACGATATCGGCTCTCAGAGGACATTCGTCCTTCAATGCGGAATAAAGCTTTGCAGGACGAAGGTTGGTAAAGAGTCCCATTGCCTCTCTTATACCGAGAAGAGCCTTTTCAGGACGCATATTACCGGGAAGAGTATCCCACTTAGGACCGCCAACTGCGCCAAGAAGCACGCTATCGGATTTAAGGCATCCCTCTACTGTTTCCTCAGGAAGAGGTTTGCCGTGCTTATCAATAGCAATTCCGCCTATATCATAGGGTGTGAAATTAAATGTATGACCGAATTTCTCGCCAACAGCAAGCAGCACCTTAACAGCGCTGTCAACGATTTCCGGACCGATTCCGTCACCGTGAAGAAGGGCTATGTTGTAATTCATAATTGCCTCCGTTATTTAACAAGACCGCTCTTAATAGCCTCAATTAGACCGCCAGCGGTAATGATGTTCTGTATAAATTCGGGGAAAGGCTTGGTTTCATAGGTCTTAGCAGCGGTTTTATCAAGGATAATACCACGGTCAAGATCAACCTCAACCTCGTTGCCCTCCTCTATTGCCTCTGCCGCTTCCTCGCACTCAAGAATGGCAAGGCCGATATTTATGGAGTTACGGTAGAATATTCTCGCAAAGCTTTTCGCAATAACGAGAGAAATTCCGCTTTCCTTTATTGCAATAGGAGCATGCTCACGTGATGAGCCGCATCCGAAATTAAAGCCTGCTACCATAATATCACCCTGATTTACCTTCTTCGTAAAATCGCGGTCTATGTCCTCCATACAGTGAGACGCAAGCTCTTTTTTATCAATGGTGTTAAGGTATCTTGCAGGAATAATAACGTCGGTATCAACGTTATCGCCGTATTTAATTGCTTTTCCGTTGAATTTCATCTCTTAAACCTCCATTATTTCCTTAGGGTCTGCGATTCTGCCTGCGATAGCAGATGCTGCCGCAACTGCAGGAGATGCAAGATACACCTCGCTTGACACGTCACCCATTCTGCCCACGAAATTACGGTTTGTGGTTGCAACTGCTCTCTCGCCTGCGGCAAGGATACCCATATATCCGCCAAGGCAAGGACCGCAGGTGGGTGTGGAAACAACGCAGCCTGCCTCAATGAAGTCCTTAAGTATTCCCGACTCCATAGCGCGAAGATAAATGTCCTGGGTTGCAGGAATAATGATTGCTCTTACGTTATTCGCAACCTTTCTGCCGCGAATTATCTCCGCAGCTTCAGCTAAATCCTTGTAATGACCGTTAGTACATGAGCCAATGACAACCTGGTCGATTTTAACGTCACCGATGTTATCAAAGGTGCGTGTATTCTCGGGAAGATGAGGGAATGCAACTGTGGATTTAATCTCGGAGAGGTCAATTTCATAAACCTCGTCATACTCTGCATCCTCGTCAGCGACAAAGACAAGAGGTGTACGGTCGGAGCGCTCCTTCACGTATTCAAGAACCTGCTCATCAACGGGGAAAATACCGTTCTTTGCGCCTGCCTCAATTGCCATATTGGAAATGGTGAGTCTGTCGTAAACGGTAAGCGCGTTTACACCCTCGCCTGTAAACTCCATAGACTTATAAAGCGCACCGTCAACGCCTATCATGCCGATTATGTGCAGGAT
>JAZQWA010000100.1:0-3673 GCA_045632065.1 Eubacteriales bacterium
CTCCCTACTCGAAAATAACCGTTGGCGCGGCATTGCTTACCGCATCGGGCAGAGTATACAAGGGGGCGAATATTGAGAACGCGTCCTACTCCCCCACTATCTGCGCAGAGCGCGTTGCCTTCTTTAAGGCGATTAACGAGGGAGAGAGAGAGTTCCACGCCATTGCTATCGCAGGCGGCGAGGCTGACAAGCCCCCGAAGGCAGATTTTCCTCCCTGTGGCGTATGCCGTCAGGTTATGGGCGAGTTCTGCGGAAAGGACTTTTACGTTATCTGGGGCAACGGAGAGAAGATTACCAAGAAGACTCTTAGCGAAATTCTTCCCTTTGGATTTGATAAAAATAACTTGTAAATTTCGCTCTCAGCGAAATTTCACTCACCGAAGGTGAACTTCACTTCGCCAAAGGCGAAACTTCACTATCCTCAGGATAACTTCACTTGCCGCAAGGCAAACTTCACCCTTTTAGACGAGATCAAATTCTTCACAGTGAAGTTTTTGCTATGCAAAAGTGAAGTCGCTTTGCAGTGAAGTTGCTTCGCAGTGAAGTTTGCACCAAAGGTGCAAGAAAATAAAAAAATAAAGGACACAAACAATGCAGGATATAGGAACACAGTTTCACATCAGATGCAACGTAGGTGACGTTGGTCGCTACGTATTCCTTCCCGGTGACCCCGGCAGATGTGAAGAAATTGCAAAGCATTTTGACAACCCCGTTCATGTTGGCATGAACAGAGAATATAACATTTATACAGGTACTCTTTTGGGACAAAAGGTTTCGGTTTGCTCTACCGGTATCGGCGGCCCGTCGGCTTCTATTGCTATGGAGGAGCTTACCAACATCGGTGCAGACACCTTTATCCGTATCGGTACCTGCGGAGGCATTGACCTCGACGTGCTTCCCGGTGACGTTGTGGTTGCTACCGGTGCTATCCGTTTTGAGCATACCTCTATGGAGTATGCGCCCATTGAGTTCCCTGCCGTTTCCGACTTTAACGTTGCGGCGGCTCTTAAGTCTGCCGGTGCAGAGCTTGGCTATCGCATCCACACAGGTGTAGTACAGTGCAAGGACTCCTTCTACGGTCAGCACTCCCCCGAAAAGTCGCCCGTATACTACGAGCTGCTTCAGAAGTGGGAAAGCTGGAAGCGTCTTGGCGTTAAGGCAAGTGAGATGGAATCTGCGGCGCTGTTCGTTGTTGCGGCAGCCCTTCACGTTCGCTGTGGCAGCTGCTTCCACGTAATTTGGAATCAGGAGAGAGAGAAGCTGGGCATGGAAATGCCTATGACCGAGGATACCTCGGGAGCGATAAAGATAGGCATTGAGGCTATGAAAAAGCTGATTGCACAGGATTTGGCACATTCGGCAACATCGAAAAAGACCGAAGAATAATCAATAACCCAATTAAGCAAAGTCTAATAATAAATTGATCAGAGGTCGAAATCCTGCGGATTTCCCCATTTGAATGGTCTTTTTCTACTGCCGTTTGCTTGACTCTCGCTGTATCTTTATACAGCTTCGGCAGCAAACGACACTTCTTGCTCGAATCTGCCAAATCCCCTCATCATCATCGGCAAATTTGGTACATTCGGCAACATCGAAAAATTCGTAAGGAAAAAACATATGGACAACGTGTTAATTATAGGAATTGCAGGTGGCTCCGGCAGCGGTAAGACCACTCTTGCCAAAAATATATGCGATCATTTCGCTGACCGTATCAGTGTTTTGCGTCACGACGACTACTACAAATGTCAGGACCACATGACTATGGAGGAGCGCGTAAAGACCAACTACGACCACCCCCATGCCTTTGACACCGATCTGCTTATATATCACATCGACGAGCTTAGGGCAGGTCGTGATATCTGCTCTCCCACCTACGATTATTCTAATCACACAAGGTCAAGTGAAGTAAGACCTGTTAAGGCCAACAAGGTCGTTGTGCTTGAGGGTATTCTTATTCTTGAGAACCCTGCTCTACGCGATCGACTTGATATGAAGATCTTCGTGGATACCGATGCGGACGTAAGAATTCTCCGTCGACTGCTACGTGACGTTAAAGAGAGAGGCAGAAATCTCGACTCGGTTGTAAATCAGTACCTTTCTACTGTAAAGCCCATGCACGAGGCGTTCGTTGAGCCAAGCAAGAGATATGCTGACATCATCGTCCCCGTAGGCGGTGAGAATATGGTCGCATGTCAGATGATTATTGATAGGATTGAAAAGCATTTGAAGTAAGTATGGGCCACCTCATCCACCATTTGCTTTGCAAACGGTCCCCCTTCCCCAACAGGGAAGGCTTGTAGCACGAGGCGTTCGTTGAGCCCAGCAAGAGATATGCTGACATCATCGTCCCCGTCGGCGGTGAGAATATGGTCGCCTGTCAGATGATTATTGATAGGATTGAAAAGCACCTTAAATAAATGCATAAGAAAAAGAGAGAATGTCGGGTTAAGCACCTTTCATTCCCTCTTTTTTTATTATGTAAATTATTATCTTCTCAGTGACTCAACGTTTGAAACAAACGAAATGCCAAGGATACCGCACAAAATAGTAGCTACAGGATTAAACTCAAAGCTGCCGCTGCCCGAGAACATTGTGCTTACAAGAGCGATAATAACCGCAAGATCGAGAAGAATACAAACAAAGCCGAATATTCCCCATCCTGTGCCGAGATGTAAGCCCTTAAAGAGAAGACCGGCTACACCGACCGCAAGTACGATAAGACCGATGATAAATACAATCGCCGCGCCAAGTCCTTCCCAGCCACCGCCTGATGCATTTATCCTGTCAGCCTCAAGCTTGCCGTAAATCGCAAGTGCGCCACCCGCAAGAGTATAAAGAATGTAGCAAATCAGTGAAAAAATACCGCGTCTCATAGTTTTTACTCCTTTTTATTTTAGTATATCATATGTGTCAATGGGGGTTCAAGAGTTTTTTGGAACTTTTTTGCATTTTTATTGAACAGATGTCTACATACGAAGCCTGTTTTTGACATTTTGGTGAAAATGGGCTGTTTTTTTGTACAGTTTGTATATTTGCACCACAAAAAATGGGGTTTTTGAAATGATTTTTTGGAAGGGTACTATACTTACAAACCGAAAAAAAACTGCTACAATATGGTCAGTCGAACAGGAAACCGAATGCAGAATGCAAAATGCAGAATGCAGAATTAAGAGCAACCGTATAGCTGCAGTGAGAAGGCAAAAACAACTGGGTATCGTTTCCACTATATACGGACCTCCTTCTTGCTTCGACAATTTACAGAAAGGAAAAAGGCAGTGAACAAAAAAACGAAGACGAAATATTCGCCCGAGATGGCAGGTCTGATGTACCGATTTTTTATCGGCTATGAGGATCGCGGTGCGCCGAGCTTTCAAAAATTTGCACGTAGCGTAGGACTTACTACCGCGGACATTGAGTCCATGCGAAGGCACAAAACATTCAACTCCGCCTATCTTGAGTGTCAGCAAATCCGAAGAGATTATCTTATCGACCGTGCCCTTGACAAACGGTTTGACCCAAGCTTTACAAAATTCCTACTGACGTTTGAAGGTGAAGCCGAGTCGAGTGAGGACGGTAACTTTACACTGCACCTTGAGGTAGTGGATAAATGAAGCTTAACATATCCGTAACCCAAAAGCAAAAGGCGTTTATTGATGCCACCTCATCAGAGGTA
>JAZQWA010000101.1:0-2131 GCA_045632065.1 Eubacteriales bacterium
TTAATTATTAACCTGCTGCTCTGTCTGCTCATCGCAGGTGGCGACTTCCTTTTTATCGTTAAAGACAATCTTGTTAACGATAAAGAACACAACCATAGATACACCGCCGTTAAGAACAGTAGTACCGATGTTGTAAAGCCAGCCGGGCACAAAGCTGCCCGCTACTGCTACCCAGATGCAGTTAATGGAGTTTACCACACAGGTGACAACGCAGAACGCAAATAAATACCAGAGTCCCTGATATACTATGTTGCCGTTTGAGCGGAACACCCATTTACGCTGTATGAAGAAGTTAATAACCTCTCCGATTACCATTGCTATCATATATGCGGTGAAATACGCCAGACCGCCCTGGTCGGCGCCGTAACCGATTATGTACCAAGGAAACTCAATACCGAACAGCGTTATATCGATACCGGGAAAACCGAAGTCGCGGCTACCCATAAATGCAAATGCAAGCGGTAAAAAAGTAAGTAGCAAATACTTAAAAATCGTTATAAGGTTACTCACAATGATGAAAAGTCCGCCTTCGCGTACCCACCGTGATGTCTTGGGATGACTTTTTTCAAAATCAAACCACAGTTTCTTGATGCTTTCCATTTTAAGCTCCTTTTATTTTTATTTTTTGCACACATATTATAATATAAAATATTTTCAAAAAACGAATTTTTGCACAAATGGTATCTTTTTATGTACAAGTGGTATGTACTTGCCAATATTTTTATCGAATTTTTATTAATATTGCACAATAAAATCAGTCAAACGCTTTTACTTAACGAAAATCAAAAAAATGAAGGCAGGAGCCTTTGCTCCTGCCTTATGTTATACAAATGACTATCTTATTTAAGCTTTGAGTGCTCCACCAAGGTAAGCGGAACAACAAATCCGTCTGGGTTTGCGCTGCAAATATCGCAGGCAACGATTTTTCCTCTGAAAACGAATAGATTTGCATAAACGTCACCCTCGGCATCGTAATTTGTTACCTTATATGTATAACGAGTGACTCTTTTTTTCTGATATTTCGACAAATCAAGCCCCTGCTTTTTCTGAAGCTCGTTGTAGCCGAGGATAACTCGGTCGAAATTCTCGGGCATTCTGAATGCTTCCTCCTCTACCGGAGTCTCATCAACCTTAATACCGAAATTCTCAATGAATTTTACACGGTCCTCATTTGTTTTTATTCCGCTAAAATCAATCTCGGTGGCGCTGCTGGATGCAGATATCGAATTTGCGCTACCCGAAAGCGCAATTCCAAAAAGCAACACAATAGCCAATGCCATAACGCCAAAAAGCTTAACCGTTGACCCGCGAATTGAATATATAAACATACCTATCCCCCTCTGTTTGTGTTTTGGTTACTAAACTATATTATCAGACGGGCGGTTTTATTACTAAAAAAACGCAGAGACTCGCTCTGCGTTTTTTTATCTACTTATCAGTGGTTGCAGCAGCAACAGAAAACGATTACGATAGCAAGGATAATAATCCAAGTGCAGTTGTTATCGTCAAAGATGTGGCATAAGCAGTTGTTGTTCATATGTTTCCTCCGAAAGTCGTTTTGAGCGTTTTTCGCTCGCTCAATACTATCTTATGATACGGGGGAATTTTGGTTACCGCCTTGACCGTTATTATCAAAATTAAATACAGCGTTACCGTCCTTTAACACAAGCCTTGCGTCAAAATACTTGCCATTTTTTGAAATGAAGCCGTTGATTTTGGCGGTTGAGCCTTCTGCAAGCAGACGTCTTGCCTCAACGATAGGAATATCTCGTCTGCAAATATTGACGCCTATGCGGAATTTACAGCCATCCTCAAAGCCTATGCAGCCGTAGCTGAACTTGCCTCTTACCACGTTTTTGCCGCAGAGGGGGCATACGCCTACGATTTCACCGTATTTGCCTGTATCAACGCCCTGCACCTCGCGAGGACCGTTTGCGCCCTTCTTGAACACCTCGGCAATCTCGGCCTGGGCAAGCTTTACACTGTCGTCAACGCTCATCTCGCCGCGGTAAACCTTCTTCAATGCCTTGCCGAGCTCGCTGGTCTTGTATTTGTCCATACTTATGGACAGTCTGCCAAGCGACTCAATGAAATGCTCACCGCCGGGAAGAATGGTATAAACGTCCTTTTT
>JAZQWA010000102.1:0-8475 GCA_045632065.1 Eubacteriales bacterium
TAATCAGGAACATATAAAGCGCAATTGCGCCTTCGCTAAGGTCAAGAAAGCTGTTTTTATAGATTACCTTCTTGGAAATCATTCTGCGTTCAGCCATTCAAATCTCCTTTCCTTTGGATTTTGAGACTATTGTAGCAGAAATTTTCGCCCTTGTAAGTATGGTTGCCTTCCAATTTTTCACCCCTCAGCCATCTCGGTTTTTGTGCATATTGCATATCGAAATTTGTCGCTTGACTAAAGCCCGAGTTGGTGGTATAATGAGTTTGTGTATTAAATTTTCCCGAAAGGAATAGCATTATGAGAAAAAGTCTATTGATTCTCTTGATATTGACCGTTATGCTTGCATTGACGCTTGGCTCGTGTAATAACGGCACAACGGACACCGAGCAAACCCCTGGCAAAACACAAGACGACACTCCCAAGGATGACTGCGAGCACAGCTTCGGTGGTTGGATTGTAGAAAAGGTTGCGAGCTGTAAGGACGAGGGAATACTTTCCCGAGTTTGCACCAAGTGCGGTTACGAGGAGCTCACCAAGGTTCCTATCACAACCACTCACGTTGAAATCACAGACGCGGCAGTTGAGCCCACCTGCAGCGCAACAGGTCTTACCGAGGGTAAGCATTGCGCAGTATGCGGTAAGGTGACTCTCGCGCAGACCGAGCTTGCAAAGAGCGCTCACTCCTATACCGACGAGTATGACGCTAACTGTAACGAGTGCGGATTCGTTCGCGACGTGGCGTGCGCTCACTACGAGGTTAGCATTCTTCCTGCAAAGGATGCTTCTTGTATAGAAAACGGACTTACCAAGGGTAAGGTATGCTCCTCCTGCGAGGAGATTCTCCAGCCACAGCAGATTATCGAAGCACCCGGTCATACCGAGGTTATCGACGCTGCAACAGCAGCTACCTGCACCACCTCGGGCATCACCGAGGGTAATCACTGCTCTGCCTGCGGTGAGGTTACTCAGCCTCAGCAGACTATCGCGGCTCTCGGCCACACCTCTGGCGACTGGATTGTTGAGAGTGTTCCTACCGAGCTTTCCGACGGATATAAATATAAGATTTGCATTAACTGCAATGTAAAAACCGAGGAAGAGATTCTGGAGGCAATTAATAGTCTTGGACTTCTCTACGAGATTAACGCTGACGGAACAACCTGCACCGTTACAGGCATCGGCAGCTTCACAGGCGCCGAGCTTGAGATTCCTGACTACATCAGAGGATATAAGGTTACCGCCATTGGTGAAAAGGCTTTTGAAAATTGCACCCAGCTGACCAAGCTGACTATTCCCGACACGACGGAAAGCATAGGCACCCGCGCCTTCTACGGCTGCACAGGTCTTACCGAGTTCACTATTCCAAAGTCGGTTAGCTCTATCGGCACTCAAATATTCTACAAGGCGTCGAATCTTCATACGGTTTATTATAACAGCACCTACGGCTCGCAGAACAACCCCTTTATGAACGTTAATAATATTAAGAAGGTTGTTTTCGGCAGATCCACCATTCCGAGCTACGTCCTCTGTGGCTGTAATCATATTGAGGAGGTTGTAATCCCTGACAGCGTGACCTCTATTGGACGCTCTGCGTTCTCCGGTTGCAGCTCGCTTACCAGCATTGTTATACCCGACAGCGTGACCTCTATTGGCAACTATGCGTTCCGTGGTTGCAGCTTGCTTACCAGCGTTGTTATACCCGAGGGCGTGACCTCTATTGGAAACTCTGCGTTCTATAATTGCAGCTCGCTTACCAGCGTTGTTATACCCGACAGCGTGACCTCTATTGGAAGCGAGGCGTTCGCCTATTGCAGCTCGCTTACCAGCATTGTGATACCCGACAGCGTGACATTGATTGAAGGTTGGGCGTTCTCTTGCAGCTCGCTTAAGAGCGTTGTTATACCCGACAGCGTGACCTCTATTGGTTCCCATGCGTTCAATTATTGCAGCTCGCTTACCAGCATTGTGATACCCGACAGCGTGACCTCTATTGGCGACTATGCGTTCCGTGGTTGCAGCTTGCTTACCAGCGTTGTTATACCCGAGAGCGTGACCTCTATTGGAGACTATGCGTTCTCTGGTTGCTCAAAGCTTACCGACGTGTACTACACAGGCACTGCGGCAGAGTGGGCAGAGATAAGCATTGATAGTTACAATGGTTGTTTAACAAGCGCAAAGATAACCTACAACTACGTTCCTGAGGAGTAATACAAAACTCTAAAACCTAAAATTTGGGCTGTCTCAACGAGGCAGCCCTTTTGTGTTCTCGGCAGAAATTCGGAATTCGGAATTCGGAATTTGGAATTCGAAATGATTTCGGTCATCTATTTACACAATGGGGGCTTTTGTGCTTGACATAAAAACTCAGGTGTGTTATAATAATTAAGTTAAATATTTTCAGAGGTGACGGTATGATTAAAATAGACAAAATTTCGGTTATGAACCTTGAGAACGCTATGCGCGGCGCGAGAAATCCCATGAACAGCTGGGGCAGGTGCGACTCCTATTACGACGACGAGGGCGATTATATCCTCGGCGACAACGATCTCGGCCTCGCGCGCAGACTTGCCAACGCGGGAAGCGACCACAGAAAGTTCCTTCGTCAGATTATAGTTTCCATGGACATCACCGCTCCTCTCTATTGGTGGAAGGAGTTCGACACATACAAGGTCGGCACGGTGGCAAACTCTACCTCCACTATGCACAAGATTCACGCAAAGGAGTTCTCACGCGAGGACTTCTCCTGCGACAAAATGAGCGAGGATTGCCTCGCGGCGCTTGACAGCGTTATTTCATTCATTGAAGGGCAGAGAGAAAAGTTTATCGAGACCAAGGACAAGGCCTATTGGTACAATATGATTCAGCTGCTCCCTACCTCTTATAACCAGCTCCGCACAGTAACTCTCAACTACGAGGTGCTTATAAATATGTACCACTCCAGAAGATACCACAAGCTCGACGAGTGGAAGGTGCTCTGCGCTGAAATTGAGAAGCTTCCTTACGCAAAGGAGCTTATTATGCTTCGTGAGATTGACGATGAGTAATATTTTTGATTTATTTAAGAAAATTGAGTCCACACCATCTGCCGAGCCTGTGAGCTTTATTATCGTGGGACTTGGCAATATCGGCAAGCAGTATGAGAAAACACGCCATAACGCAGGCTTTCTCGCTATCGACTACATTGCCCAGAAGTGCGGTGTGAGGATTGACCGTGTGAAGTTCCACTCCACCGTTGCCGAGGCGAGCTTTGGCGGCAAAAGAGTGCTTCTTATGAAGCCTACCACCCTGATGAATAACTCGGGCGTTGCGGTAGGCGAGGCGGCGGCATTTTATAAGATTCCACCCGAGCGTGTGCTCGTTCTGCACGACGAAATCAGCTTCGACGCAGGCATTATCCGCATTCGCCGCAAGGGCTCTGCCGGCGGTCACAACGGACTCAAGAGTCTGATTGCTCACCTTTCCAGCGAGGATTTTCCCAGAATCAAGATTGGCGTTGGACAGAAGCCAAGCCCTGATTACGATTTGGCAAATTGGGTGCTCGGCAGACTTCCAGAGGCAGATTTTAAGGCGATTTCGGAGCGCTTTGCCGATATTGCCGACGCCTCGGAGTATATTGTAAAAGACAACATTGACTTAGCAATGAGTAAATATTCAAAATAATTTACCGAAGGTAAAGTATGCAAAAAGTCACAAAGCTTATACGGGCAGACGGAGAGTTTTCGGGCTTTCTGAAATGCCTCGTAGGCACTTTTTCCTCACCCGAGCATTTACCTATTGCGGTAAACGGGCTTAGCGGCGGCGCGGAGTCAGCCTTTCTTGCAGAGGCGGTGCGCGAGGCGGTCAGGCTCTCGGGCTCACCTGCGCTGATTCTCGTAGAGAATGAGAGCGAGAGGGAAAGGGCCGTGCGTCTTTTGTGCGAGTCTGGCATAAATGCCGTAGGCTACAAAAGGCGCGACCTTGTTTTTCATAATATCAGAGCCTCTCATGACATAGACCGTGAGAGGCTATCGGTGCTTTCTGCGGTGATGAATAACAGCTGCGAGGCGGTGGTTTCCACCCCTGCGGCAGCCGCAATTTACACAATTCCCATGGAAATGCTGGAAAAAAACTCGCTTTCGCTGACCGTTGGCGATATAATTGCTCCCGAGGAGCTGACCGACAGACTTGCTACCCTCGGCTTTGCCAGAACCACGGCGGTGGAGAGCAAGGGACAGTACACCAAGCGTGGCGGTATAGTGGATTTCTTCTCGGAGGAGAGCGCAAACCCTATAAGAGTTGAGTTCTTCGGTGACGAAATTGACAGAATGTCGTATTTTGACCCGCTTTCCCAGAGAACTATTGAAAATTGTCAGAGCGCAAGCCTGCTTCCTGCCTCCGAGGTGCTGGTCAGCCCCGAGGCAAGAGAGCGAATGAAAAAGGTAGTCGAAAAGCTGCATAACGGAGCTCCCAACCAGGCCGCAAAGGACAGATTTGCAAGAGAGCTGGCAGCTCTCTCGGGCGCTCTCACCATAGATTTTCGTGATAAATATATGGGACTCATTTATGAGAAGCCCGACACGCTCTTTTCCTATTTTGACAAATATCAGCGCACTATCTGCTTCGTTGTAGGCACTAACGGCTGCGCTGAAAATCTAAAAAAACAGTTAAATTATCTTGAAAATGAAAAGTTAACTTTACAAAATGACGGAATTTGCGACGAAAAAATCACAAAATACTTGATTTTTGAGGAAGATTACAAGAGATTTCTTTCGGACTCGCTCACCGTTCATATAAACAGCTTTGCGGGCGGTGTTGGCTCAATGAAGCTCTCGGGGCTCTTCGGCTTCAGGGCGAGAAGGTGCGTCAGCTACGGCGGTAACTTCTCTATGCTCACCGAGGATATTCGCAACTTCAGACGCTCGCTTTACCGTATTCTTATTCTCGCAGACAATGCCCAGGGAGTAAAATCCTTGATTTCGGCTCTTGCCGAGGCTGATATTGCCGCAATTCCGCTTCCCGAGGGTGATTTTGCTATGGAAAAGGCCGAGGGCGGCAGCGTTTTCGTTGGCATTGGAAAATCCGAGGGATTTGACCTCATTATGCCCAAAATTGCCGTATTTTCTATGGCGCAGGACGAGGGCAGGGCGGTTATGGCAAACCGCCGCCGTCAGCGCATTATGCGCAAGGCAGGCGGAGCGCAGAGGCTGATGAGCCACGCCGACTTATCCGAGGGCGATTACGTCGTTCATGCGAACTACGGTATCGGTCTTTTCGAGGGCATCCAGACCGTCAGAGTTGACGGAATTACAAAGGATTACATTACCATAAGATATGCCGGCACGGATAAGCTTTTCGTACCCTGCGACAAGCTTGAAATGATTGGCAAATATATAGGCGAGCGCGACAAGGACGGCTCAGTTAAGCTGTCCAAAATGGGTGGCGGAGATTGGCACAGAGCCAAGTCCAAGGCAAAGGCTGCGGCAAAGGACATAGCCAAGGGCCTTATCGCACTCTATGCCGAAAGGCAGAGAAAGCCCGGCTTTGCATTCCCTGCCGATTGCGACCTTGAGGACGCATTTGCTGACTCCTTTGAGTACGAGGAGACACCCTCGCAGACTCAGGCAATCGCTGAAATCAAGGCAGATATGCAAAGGGCTGTGCCTATGAACAGACTGCTCTGCGGTGACGTTGGATTTGGCAAAACCGAGGTGGCTCTCCGAGCCGCATTCAAGGCTATAATGGGCGGAAAGCAGGTGGCGATTTTAGTTCCCACCACCATTCTTGCTCTCCAGCACTACCAGACCGCACTTTCCAGAATGAGAGGCTATCCCGTCAGCGTGGAAATGCTCTCCCGCTTCAAAAAGCCGAAGGAGCAGGCGGAGATTATGCGCAAGCTGAAGCGCGGCGAGACCGACATCGTTATCGGCACGCACAAGCTCCTTTCCAGCAAGGTTGAATTCCGTGACCTCGGACTTCTCATAGTTGACGAGGAGCAGAGATTTGGCGTTTCCCAAAAGGAAAAGCTCAAGGAAATGGCAAAGAATATCGACGTTCTCACCCTCAGCGCAACCCCCATTCCAAGAACGCTGAATATGGCGATGAACGGCATCAGTGATATTTCTATTCTCGACGAGGCGCCCGAGGACCGTCATCCTGTGCAGACCTACGTTTTGGAGCACGACGACGGCGTAATTTACGACGCTATCCGTCGTGAACTCGCGCGAGGCGGTCAGGTTCTCTACCTTTATAATAAAGTGGAAACAATCGGAGTTCTGGCAGACCGACTTGCAAAGGATATGCCCGACGCAAGAGTGGCTGTGGCGCACGGACAAATGGAGCGTGAGGAGCTGGAGGACATCTGGCAGCTGCTTATCAAGGGCGAGATTGATATTCTCGTCTGCACCACCATCGTTGAGACGGGCATCGACCTGCCAAGCGCAAACACGCTTATAATTGAGAATGCCGACCGCTTCGGACTCTCCCAGCTGCACCAGATACGAGGCAGAGTGGGCAGAAGCGAGAGACAGGCTTACGCATATTTCACCTACCGTCCCGGCAAGGCGCTCACCGAGATTGCCGAGAAGCGACTTTCGGCTATCAAGGAATACGCCGAGTTTGGCGCAGGTTTTAAAATTGCCCTTTGCGACCTTGAAATCAGGGGCGCAGGCAATCTTCTCGGCGCAGAGCAGCACGGATATATCGACAGCGTGGGCTACGATTTGTATGTCAAGCTTCTTAACGAGGCGGTTCTTGAGGAAAAGGGCGAATTAAAGCCCGAGCGACCCGAGGCGCAGATTGATATGAAGGTCAGCGCCCACATTCCCGAGGAGTATATTCCCCACTCGGCGCAGAGAATGGAGATGTACAAGAAAATCTCGCTAATCAGATGCATAGAGGACGAGTCGGACGTCAGAGACGAGTTTCTCGACCGCTTTGGCGATATGCCGAGGTCAACCGAGCGACTGCTTGAGGTTGCTTTGATGAAGGCGCTGTGTGAGGAGTCGGGAATTATAAAAATTGAGGTCAGAGGCGACCTTATGACCTTTGTTTTCACAAAGCCAAACCTTGCCGCCTGGTCGGAGGTGTTCTCGAAATATCAGGGCATGCGCTTTGGCCCGTCTGGTGACAGAGTTATATACAAATTCAAGGGTGAGCCCTCGAAAATAGGCTCGGAAATAATGAAAAATTATAACAATTGTTTACAAATAGAGGAAAAATGAGATGAAAAATCGCTTTATAGCAGTTTTGACAGGCATATTTCTTGCTCTCGTGTTAGGTGTGGGAGGAATTCTGCTGATAATAGTTGGTGTCAGAAACGCCCGCGCCGTAGTAAAATATGAGAGCGTGACTGTTGACGAGGGAACTGTGAGATATCTTGCCTCGTACTACAAAATGAACTATATAGTTTCGCTTCGCCGCGGCGGAATTGACGCGTCGGATACCGAGGAGTTCTGGCAGAGCGTAAGTCCCGAGGGCAAGACCTACTCCGAGCACTTTGAGGAGTCCTTTGAGGGCTATCTTGCATCGCTTGTGGCGGGGGCAAACATTTATCTGACCAACTCCCAATATACCGCAGAGGATAAGCGCATAGTTGCCACAACGGCAGAGGAAATTCTCCGCTATCACGCAGGCGGATCGGTTGATACCTTCAATGGGGAGGCTAAAAAATTCGGATTCGACTGGGGTGATTTTGAGAATGCCGCCGCCCTTCTTTATAAGGCGTCGAGGGCAAAGGAGATTACCTACGGCGCGGATGGTAGAAATCTTGTGAATTTCCCCGACCAGTGCGCTCTTTATCTTGGCGAGTACACCCACGTGTCGCTGCTCTTTATTCGTACCTCGGAGATTATGGAAAAAGACGAGGAGGGCAACCTTGTTTACAACGACGACGGCAGTGTGAAGATGCGTCCGCTTACCACGTCGGAGCGCGAGGAGCGTATGCAGATGATTGTGGAGCTTAATGCGGCAATCGAGGCGAAAAATACAGGAAACAACTATCAAATCAACGAGGTAATGTTTGAAAATTACCTTCTTAAGAGCGACGGAGACCCCACAATGTACTCCACGGGCTATTACTTTAACAAATCAGCCGCCGCCACCGCAGAATTCGCATCTGTGTTCCCCGAGATAGTGAACAAGTCCTACGAGATGGCTATCGGCGACTATGAAATGGTGGAGTGTTCAATCGGAGTTTGCTTTATTTACAGGTACAACGTTAGCATGGGAGCATATTCTAACGAAGAAAATCCCTTCTTCTCTGATTTCTACTCCGATGCGGCGGATTATCTCTATAACCAGGTAATCGAGCAGTATATTCCCGAGGTGACCTTCAAGGACAGCTATTACGACATTGACCTTACGGCAATTCCCAAAATCAACGAGTTTTATATTAGACAATTTAAACAAAACTGATATGCCCCTTGGTTTTTCGTGGAGCTTTTAATTGGTGCTTTTAACGAAATTTCCATAGAAAAGTCTTACATAGCGAAAAATCGTTGA
>JAZQWA010000103.1:0-9038 GCA_045632065.1 Eubacteriales bacterium
ACAACCACCGCAAGCGTCATGGCATGGGGATTTGACCCCGACGTGATGAGCGTTGACACCTATTCGGGCGCTCGCGCTGCGGTTTACAACTCGGTAGCGAAGATTGTAGCGGCAGGAGCTGACTACAAGGACGCATACCTCACTCTTCAGGAGTTCTTTGAAAGACTCAAAACCGAGCCTACACGCTGGGGCAAGCCATTCGCGGCTCTTCTCGGCGCTATGGACGCCCAGCTTGAGCTTTCCATCGCGGCAATAGGCGGTAAAGACTCTATGTCGGGTACGTTCCTCGATAAAGACGTTCCCCCTACTCTTATTTCCTTTGCAATCGCTCCTATTAAGGCGGACAAGGTTATCTCCCCCGAATTCAAGGCAGCGGGACATCCCGTATATCTCTTTGCTCCCAAGGGCGAGGGCGCAGAAAGCACCAAGGCGGCTTGGGAAAGCTTCCATAACTACTGTGAAAGCGGCAACGTAAAGGCGGCTTGGGCTGTTGAAAACGGTCTTGCCGAGGCGGTAATGAAGATGTCCTTCGGTAACGAAATCGGCTTCAAGGCCGAGGCTGGTGTTGTAGCTGACAGTTGGTACAACACAATGATGTTCGACTTTATCGTAGCCGAGCTTGACTCTGAGGTAGAGTGTGAATATGCAACAAAAATTGGTGAAACCACCGATGAGCCCATGATTATCCTCGACGGAGAGTCGGCAAGCATTTCCGAGCTGGCATCTCTCAATGAGGCAACTCTTGAGGGAGTATATCCCACAGTTGCAAAGGCAAAGGAGAGCGAGCTTCCCAAAATTGCATACAACGGCGGCGTGAGTGTTGCTCCCAAGATTAAGGTTGCAAGACCTAAGGTTCTTATTCCCGTATTCCCGGGAACAAACTGTGAGTACGATTCAGCTAAGGCATTCGAGCGCGCAGGCGCTGAAGCGGAAATAGTTGTTATAAGAAACCTCACCTCCGAGGACGTTGCAAGAAGCGTTGAAATCGTTGCAAAGAAGATTGCCGAATCAAATATTATCTTCATTCCCGGTGGATTCTCAGGCGGTGACGAGCCCGACGGCTCTGCAAAGTTTATTACAGCCTTCTTCAGAAACCCCGAAATTAAGGAGCAGGTTACAAAGCTTCTTGACGAGCGCGACGGACTTATGCTCGGTATCTGCAACGGCTTCCAGGCGCTTATCAAGCTTGGTCTTGTTCCCTACGGCAAGATTATTGACACAGATCAATCCTGCCCCACCCTTACACATAACATAATCGGTCGCCACCAGTCGAAGCTGGTGAGAACAAGAGTTTGCACCAACAAGTCACCCTGGCTTGCAGGTACAAGCGTTGGCGACATTTATACAGTTCCGATTTCTCACGGCGAGGGTAGATTCCTCTGCGACGAGGCTCTCGCTCGCACCCTTTCCGAAAACGGTCAGGTTGCAACCCAGTACGTTGACCTTGACGGCAATCCCTCAATGGATACCGCATTCAACCCCAACGGCTCCATTTTCGCCATCGAGGGTATTACATCTCCCGACGGACGAGTTCTTGGTAAGATGGGACACAGTGAGAGAATTGGTAACGGTCTTTACAAGAACGTGATTGGTGAGTACGATATGAGACTCTTCGAGTCTGCAGTAAAGTACTTTAAGGGATAAAATAACTCAATTTTGCGTTATTTTCTAATTATAGTTTACAAATTTGCTATTCAGAGGACAAAATTATGAATTCTAATATCAGACCTGAAGATATGGCTCGTATCACAACAAAGGAGCTTGCAGATGCGTTTATCGCAGAGCAGGTAGAGCTCGTACGCCGCCAGGTAGGCGACAAAAAGGTGCTTCTTGCTCTTTCGGGAGGAGTTGATAGCTCGGTTGTTGCGGCTCTTCTTATAAAGGCTATCGGCCGTCAGCTCGTATGCGTACACGTAAATCACGGACTTATGCGTAAGGGCGAGAGCGAGCAGGTAATTGAAATATTTGGTAAGGGACTTGACGCTAATCTCGTTTACGTTGACGCCACCGACAGATTCCTTGATAAGCTTGCAGGCGTTGACTCCCCCGAGACCAAGCGTAAAATCATTGGCGGAGAGTTTATACGCGTATTCGAGGAGGAGGCAAGAAAGCTTGAAGGCATTGAATTTCTTGCTCAAGGCACAATTTACCCCGACATTCTCGAAAGTGACGGCGTAAAAGCGCATCACAACGTAGGCGGACTTCCCGAGGATTTGAAATTCGAGCTTGTTGAGCCCGTTAAGCTTCTCTACAAGGACGAGGTAAGAGTGGTTGGCTCTGCTCTCGGTCTCCCCGACAATATGGTTTACCGTCAGCCCTTCCCCGGCCCAGGCCTCGGTGTAAGATGCCTTGGCGCTATCACAAGAGACAGACTTCACGCTTTGAGAGAGGCTGATGCCATTCTTCGCGAGGAGTTTGACAAAAACGGCCTTGCAGGCAAGGTATGGCAGTACTTTATCGCAGTTCCCGACTTAAAGAGCGTTGGCGTAAGAGATAACAAGCGCTACGAGGGCTGGCCCGCAATCATCCGCGCTGTCAACACCACTGACGCAATGAGCGCTACCATTGAGGAGATTCCCTACGAGCTTCTTCACAAAATCACAGACAGAATTACCAACGAGGTTGAGGGTATTAACAGAGTGCTTTACGACCTTACCCCTAAGCCTATCGGAACGATAGAGTGGGAATAATGTATTTGCTAACGGCAGATATGACAAATTCAGGTAATTTATAAATTCAATACAATACAAATTCTACGTTAAAAATAAAAAGGAGAAAATAATGGCCACCTACTTTAACGAACCCTCGAGAACCTTCTCTGAGTATCTTCTCGTGCCTGGCTACACCGACGAAAGATGTATCCCAGGCAACGTTTCACTTAAAACTCCGCTCGTTAAGTACCGTCCCGAAGAGGAGGAGTGCCCCATAACTCTTAACATTCCTCTTACCTCGGCAATAATGCAGTCGGTTTCCAACGACACTATGGCGATTGCCCTGGCAAGAGAAGGCGGTGTTTCCTTCATTTACGGCAACCAGACCATTGAGGACGAGGCTGCGATGGTAGCGAGAGTTAAGAGCTACAAGGCAGGCTTCGTTGTTTCGGACTCAAACCTTAAGCCCACCGACACTCTTCGCGACGTGCTTGACCTCTTCGAGCAGAAGGGACACAGCACCATGGCGGTTACGGAAGATGGCACTGCTACGGGAAAGCTTTTCGGCATAGTTACCAGCCGTGACTACCGTGTGAGCCGTATGAAGGGCGACGAGATTGTTTCAACCTTTATGACACCTCTCGATAAGCTTGTTACCGCCCCTGCAACCACTACTCTTAAAAAGGCTAACGACATTATCTGGGAGCATAAGCTCAATTCCCTGCCCATCGTTGACAAGAAGGGAAATCTCAAGTATTTCGTATTCCGCAAGGACTACTCTCAGCACAAGGAAAACCCCGACGAGCTTCTCGACAAGAACAAGAGCTACGTTGTAGGCGCAGGTATCAACACCCGCGACTACGAAAAGAGAGTTCCTGCGCTCGTTAAGGCTGGCGCTGACGTGCTTTGTATCGACTCCTCCGAGGGTTACACCATCTGGCAGAAGAGAACCATTGATTTCGTACGTGAAAAGTACGGTGACAGCGTAAAAATCGGCGCAGGAAACGTCGTTGACCGCGAAGGCTTCAGATTCCTTGCAGAAGCAGGCGCTGACTTCGTTAAGGTTGGTATCGGCGGCGGCTCTATCTGCATCACCCGTGAAACCAAGGGTATCGGTCGTGGACAGGCAAGCGCAGTTATTGAGGTTGCGGCTGCTCGTGACGAATACTACAAGGAGACGGGCGTTTACGTGCCTATCTGCTCTGACGGAGGTATCGTACACGACTATCACATGACTCTCGCTCTCGCTATGGGCGCAGATTTCCTTATGCTCGGAAGATATTTCGCAAGATTTGACGAATCCCCCACACCCAAGACTATGGTTAACGGTCAGTACGTTAAGGAGTACTGGGGCGAGGGCTCAAACCGCGCAAGAAACTGGCAGAGATACGACCTCGGCGGCAAGGCAAATCTCAATTTTGAAGAGGGTGTTGACTCCTACGTTACCTATGCAGGACCTCTGCACGACAACGTGGAAAAGTCGCTCTACAAGGTTAAGTCCACCATGTGCAACTGCGGCGCAATCACCATTCCCGAGCTTCAAGAAAAAGCGAAGCTCACGGTTGTAAGCTCCACAAGTATCGTTGAGGGCGGATACCACGACGTAATGCTCAGAAGCACTCAGACTGTTAAATAAATTAAAAAAATTCAAATAAAAGGCTCTACGCAAAGTTGCGTAGAGCCTTTTTGCACACTATTTACCAGGTATATTACAAATCGTTTGTGAATAAACTTGTCTTAAAACAGTATGAGAGGTGAATTATGAAACGTTCAATAGGACTATGGCAGCTCGTAGGCTTTGCCGTGACGTCGATGGGAGGCACTTTGCTTCATTTTTTATATGAATGGCTAGGAGAACCAATATGGATTGCGCCGTTTTCAGGGGTTAACGAATCTACCTGGGAGCATATGAAGCTACTCTTTTGGCCAATGCTGATTTTTGCGATTGCAGAGAGCTTTTTCTTCCGTGACAGAGAGGATTTCTGGTGCGTAAAGCTCCGTGGAATCCTGCTGGGGCTTTCGCTGATACCGATAATTTTCTATTTATACAACGGTATTATCGGAAAATCGCCCGACTGGTTCAATATTGCGATTTTCTTTATCTCAGGGGCAGCCTCTTACATTTACGAGGCTTGGCTTTTCAAAAAAGCTCCTATAAACTGCCCAAGGCCAAAAATTGCTATTTCGCTACTCCTTTTGATTGCCTCCTTGTTTGTTGTTTTTACCTTTGTAACCCCGGAAATTAACATTTTTAAGGACCCTATAACCAAAATCTACGGAATATAAAAAAGGCCTCGCACAGCGAGGCTTTTTTATATATAATGTAATGTTTATTTTACACAAAAAGCAGTTTTTGCCGTTAAAAAATTATCTGACTGCTCTCTGCTCTTAAAAATAACGATGTTTTTATCATTGTATTTTTCAAGCAAATCATAAATAAGCGGCAGATTCTTAACTGGAAATTCCTCAATTTCCCTCCTAAAATTTGGATCAAGCTCGATGTCTATCCACGGCATATCATACCGCCCCTTGCCAAGTCGTGAAATTGCTCCGTCAAGGCAAATTTCCACAGGCAAGTCGAAAAGAAAAACTGTATCACACGCCGCAATTCGTCTTTCTATTGTGCGACTGTAGTTTCCGTCTATAATCCAACTATCAAGCACAAGAATTTCAGAAAGGCGAGAGTCAAAATCCTCTCTCGGAATATGCGTTCTGTCCGGCTTATGCCAGATAGCGTCAAGATAAAAAAGGGGTATGCCTGTCTTATCTCTGAGCTTTTCAGCAAAGGTGGTTTTTCCGCTTCCCGGGCAACCTATAACTATTATTTTTTTCATTTTACCTCACCTGTTGATCCACCTGACGCAAAATCAGCAAGCTTGTCACCTGCCAGGCGATAGGTCGTCCATTCGTCCATCGGTCGTGCGCCAAAAGAAAGATAAAAATCAATGCTTGGCTTGTTCCAATCAAGGCAGCACCATTCCAGCCTTCCGCAGCCTCTTTCCACGGCAATCTGAGCAAGACGGCGAATCAAGGCCTTTCCATGTCCGCGGCCTCTGTATTCAGGCATAACGAAGATGTCCTCAAGATATATTCCTGCTCTGCCGAGGAAGGTGGAAAAATTATGGAAGAACAAGGCAAAACCTACTTCCTTGCCGTTCTCCATAGCAAAAATTACCTCTGCCCTTTTCTTCTCAAAAATCCACTCACGAAGCAAATTTTCGTCCGCCACAACCTCGTCGGACATTTTCTCATACTCTGCAATTCCTTTTATGAAATTAAGAATTAACGCTACGTCCTTTTCTGTGGCAAATCTGAATTCTGTTCTGTTCATCATTTCATTTGGTCGATGCTATTTACAGCAACCACAAGCCCCTTTACTATTTTTTCCAATTCCATCGAAGGCTCCTTGCCCTGATCGCATGAATAGGGCACGTGAATAAAGCACACCCTGGTTTTGCTGCCCTGAAAGTGAGAAAGCAGAGTGTATAACAGGTCGTTGCAAACGTATGCGCCTGCAGAATAGGATAGACTTGCAGATATACCTGCCTCACTTATTGCCTCAGCCATTCTGCGCACGGGCAGAGTTGAGAAATAAGCGTTATTTCCACCTATCAACACAGGCTCGTCTTTGGGCTGATTGCCCTCGTTGTCTGGAATGGTAGCGTGTCGCAGATTTATCGCTACAAGCTCGGGAGTTATGGCGGCTCTGCCACCTGCCTGACCGACTGCGATTATAGCATCGGCAGAAATTCGCTCCGCCATATTGATAGTAACCCTCGCCGCCTCGCCAAAGATAACGGGAATACACAGCTTTGTCAATTCATATTCTCCAATTACATCGGGCAGCTGCGATACCGCCTCCCACGAGGGATTGGTTGTTTCTCCCCCAAAGGGCTCGAATCCGGTTATAAGCAACTTTTTCATCTAAAGCTCCTCAAAGCAAGGCCCATCGCCTCGCAGAAATTTTACCTAATTATACCACACCCAAAACATTTTTTCAACCATTAAAACAAAAACAGTAAAAAAACAAAAAACAGCCATTCACAAGAGTTTTTTCTTGTTTATGGCTATTTTTGTAATGTTAAGTTAGTATTATCGCTGTTTTAGGCGGTTTTTATTCTTCGTACACCTTGGAAATTTGTTTTGTATATTCGACAAGGCTTTCTACGATATGATCAGGGCCCACCACTTTAACCTTGTCGCCAAAGGAGCAGCACCAGCCGAAGAAGAGGTCGCTTACCTGCACGTTGACGTTGATACGAACGTAGTCCTCTCTCTTGCAAGGCAAAATCTGCGTATGCTCGCCAAAGAGGTCAAAAATTACGTCACGTAACGACTTGTGTACCTCAATACCTACCTTTGTCGTATCGCCTGAAAACATACCGAACATCTGTTTTTTGTAGGTTGCAATGTCAAATTCAAATTCCTTTGGTGGCATTTCTGCTTCCTCATCAATTATCTGCACCTTATCCATACGGTCTATGCGATAATGCGACATTTTATTGTATCTCTTGTCATAGATAACGAGGTAATAATGACCGTCGGCAAAGACGGTGGCATACGGGCTGACAACGTAATGATGGCCGTCACGGCGATAAACTCTGTTATGATTATTGTCATAATCAAAATAAAGGAAGATAATTTTCTTGCCCTCGTTGATTGCCGTTACAATCTCGTTTACCGAGTAATAAATACGCTCGTTGGAGCTTTTTGCGGTATTAAACTGAACAATGTTCTGCTTTAATACGTTGCCCTTCTGACTACCTGCAAGACTTGCAATTTTTTCTACAAGCTCGTCGGTCTTTTTCTCGGTAATGAAATTCGCTGCC
Organism: Eubacteriales bacterium; assembly: GCA_045632065.1. Classification (GTDB taxonomy): domain Bacteria; phylum Bacillota; class Clostridia; order Oscillospirales; family CAG-272; genus UBA1740. The sequence continues at coordinate 7,481 of JAZQWA010000103.1, forward strand.
TGCACCGCATCAAGAAGAATATGTAGCTCAGGCTCCGAAAACTTTCTGTCCTCAACGTAATAGAGGTTGCCTCTGCCACGGCGCTTCATAATCTCATAACCGCAATCATTGAGCAGCTTGATATCCTCGTATATTGTAGTTCTGTGCGAGGAAATGCCGTTTTCAGCAAGTTTTGCCCTGAGCTCCTCTGTGCTCATGGGATGCTCCTCATCAGTCTCCGCCTGCAAAATTTCCCATATCTTAAGTGGACGAATACGATTATATGTTTCATTGTTATGCATATATTATGCCCTCTTTTGCGATATAATTGTTTATTTTATTATAGCATATCCTATAGTTTTTGTAAAGTTGCTATCTCAAGAATGATGATAAATTAATCTCGAGCATTCCTGCCAGTCTATCAAAATTGTATGGAAATGCATTATCGCCACCAGAAACGAACGGCCTCTTGCCGTTATTGTACTCTATGCGCAGCTTCCAGCTGTAGCCATCAAGCACGTGGATACCAAATCTTTTCGTATTATAGCTTTTTCGCCACTCGCCAAGATGAAGCAACTGTAAATATTCAATAATTTCTTCTTTATCAACATCATAAGATCCATCGGCGGCATCAAATGATGCGTTGGGGCTTATCATTGTGCTTTTTCTGTTGATCACTACCTTGTCGTTAATTTCAACCACAATCTCGCTCCAGCCTATGAAAAAGCATTCAATCTTAAAGATAATTTTGCTGATGTTTTGAATATTACTGTCAAAATCCATAGCGCGTTTTTCGGATTCCGTAGGCTCGTACTTCTCCCCCAACTCCTCGAGGGCTATTTTAGCGCGCTGAAGATACTCTTGATAGCACGAAATCTGTGTTTTTTCGCTTGGAAGCATCCTCGGGGCATAATTAGGATGCTCTACAGTATATTTTAGCTCTCTGATTTTTCTTTTCAGGCTTGCGATAACCTTCTTGATTTCTTCTGCATTTTTCCCTTTTATTTCATTCTCGTAATATGTTTCCGAATCAATCATCATAACAATTTCCCCCTTAACCAACAATTCGCCCAACAAACATAAGAAGTCCCGCGATTACAATCGCAACGATAATCTTATCAATATCAAATCTCTTTTCACCGCTTTCCTCGGCCTCTGCCGCCATTATCGCCTTATAATCATTCATATTAAACATAGATTTTCTCCTTTTGCAACGTCAGTTATGGTTTCGTTTTTGAATTGTACCCACATTATACACTCTTTTTCAGCGCAAAACAATAAAAAGGTGATGTAAAAATCCATCACCTTTTTATTGTTATTTATAATATTTAAAGCGTTTTTGGTTTATTCTACGTTTTTTACAAGCTCGGCTATGTCCTTACGCTTTTTGGAGCGAAGCTTATCATCGTCCTTGGGATAACCGAGAGTAATTACGAGCCTCACAGGCTCACCAAGCGAGCAAATGGAGCGGATTTTCTCATCGTCGAGCCAGCCGAGAATACAGCTGCCAATGCCCTGGGCTGCTGCCTCGGCAGTAATATATGCGGTCACGATGCCAATGTCAATAGAGCGGTAATCG
>JAZQWA010000104.1:0-3857 GCA_045632065.1 Eubacteriales bacterium
GGAACTGTCACGAGGTGATGTCAAAATTATTGATTTGGCATTGAAATACGGCTACGACTCTCCCGACAGCTTCACAAGGGCGTTCGTGCGTTTTCACGGTCTGCCACCATCGCGGGCAAGGCAGGGCGGTGTGACCTTGCGATGTCTTGCTCCTATGAAATTTACAAAAGCAGAGAAAGGCAGTATTATGGAATACAAAATTTTGAAAAAAGAGGCATTTTCCATAGTTGGCGTTGGAAAACGCTTTAACGGTGAGACCTCCTACGTTGAAATCCCGAAATTCTGGGACGAATATTACGAGTCTGACAGATGCAAGGGCATGAACGGTATGTTCGGTGCCTGCGTTGATTGCGACGGCGGCAACTTTGATTACTACATAGCCGACCTTTATCAGCCCTGGCAGGAAATTCCCGAGGGATGTAAGACGGTGAGCTTCGACTCGGGTGAGTGGGCAGTATTCCCTTGGCATGGCGAATGTCCCGAGGCTCTTCAGACCGTCAACACTTGGATTTGGAGTGAGTGGCTGCCCGGCACAAAGGAATATAAAATGCGCGCAAATTACAACCTCGAGGTATATCTCTCCGATACCGAGGGCGAAATCTGGCTTCCCGTAGAAAAAGTGTAATAAAACAAAGAAAATCCACCTTTTCGGGTGGATTTTCCTGCTTTCAAGCCTTCCCCTTGGGGAAGGGGGACCGCTTGCGGTGGATGAGGAAAAAGCTGATATAGACTACCTCATCCGACCTTCTCGGTATACCTCGAAGCCCACCTTCACCAAGGAGAAGGCTAAAACTTTATGAAAATTTCATAAACATATTTACAATAATCAAAAAATGTGGTATAATAAATACGCTCAACAAACTGAATATTAGCGGAACAATAGGTGTATTTTCTTTTTTAGAGGTATACTCTTTTTGTTGCGCTTACATATTGAATTTGATAAAAATGCAAATTCCAGTTATGTAAGCGTGTTATACACCTTCCGCATAAGTTTGTTGAGCGACAAATCGGGGTTTGCGTTTTTGGTGCGTAACCTCGGTTACGCACTTTTTAATTTTAGGAGGGTATTATGAAGAAGACAATTGAGGCTTTATGGACGGGAAAGCTGCCTATCCCTACATTATCGGGGGAAGACGACAGGATTTTTAACGAAAAATCAAAAAAGATGAGAGATATTTATGCCCACTTGGAGGCAGACCTTACACCTGATGGGAAAAGGCTGTTAGCTGAATACTCAAATCTTCAATCAGACCTTCATTCAATAGAAAACAAAAGTTCCTTCGTGCACGGATTCAGCTTTGGCATAAAGCTGATTACCGAGGGGCTTGAATAAAAGAAAATCCACCCGAAAAGGTGGATTTTCTTTGTTTTATTCTATTCTTAATTCCGAATTCCGAATTTACTCAACAGTTACAGTTCCGTCCTCGTCAACGGTAATGGTCATACCGTTCTTTACGTACTCGAGGAACTCGTCACCGAGGTTATCGATAACGGGCATCTTGATGCCGTCAAGCCAAACGGAAGCGAGGATAGAGCCTGCCGCCGCAAGTGAGTCGATAGACTTGGAGAAGAGCATACACGCAGGCTGACGCTCCATTGCGCACGCGCAGTAGAGAACGAGACCGCCTGTGGTCGAGCCGATTGTCTGGGGCAGACAAAGAGCCGCGCCTGCAAGGGGAAGCTTGTAAATTTCGGGGTTAGACTGGTCGGAGCACTTTACCTGCTTGTCGCCAAACTGAAGTCCCATCTGCATGGAAGCAAGTGTGTTAAAACCGCCGTGAGTAACAACTGCGGTAGCCTTTGCAGTACCGGGAGTGATTATTCTACCTTTAAACTGACGCATTACTTGTTACCTCCTTTTGTGATGGCAACGAGAATCTCGTCGTCAGAGAGATACTTTGCCGAGGTGTAGGTACGAAGCTTGTTAGACGATGTAATTACAGGCATAGTCTTGCAAAGAGGGTTGTTCATATACATAAGAGGACAAATGTAAGAGGTGATAACACCGCACTTTTCAAGTCTTGTCGCATACTCGGTCTTGTTGAACTCCTTAAGCACGCCGGGAGCGGCAGTAAATACTGTGGGAACAACAACCTTTTTGTTGCCTGCCTCACGAAGTCCTGCCTCAACCTTGTCAGTCCAGCTCTTGAGCTGCTCAAGGCTCATGTGGGGACAACCCATGAAGCAAAGCTTAGGCTCTGCATCAGGCTTCTTCCAGATTACAGGGTAGCTGTCCTTAACTCTCTTGAGCTCGCTGTCGTCAATTACGTAAACCTTGGCGCCCTCGGTGATGAGAGCCTCTCCGTAAAGCTTCGCCTCGGGAGTGAGGTTGTGAATGTGGTAGAGACCAACCGCACCGTTAGATGCAGTAGCCGCACCGAAGTCCTTAAGATAGGTGCAAGCAGCATCGTCAAGCTCCTCGCCGAGATACTGATTGAGTCCGTAAACGTAGGGAACGTCCTCCATTACCTTCATACCGATTGCGCTTCCGAGAAGCTGCGCATCAGGCTTCTTTGTAGTCTCAACCTTGATAATCCAGGTTGCTTTTCTGCCCTCGTCGGTGAGAAGACCAAAATTGGGAACACAGCCTGCAATAGAGCCCATGATATCCATGATACCAGAGTTTCTGTTACATCTTGCGCCAAGAACGGAGTTAGCGTAAACAACCGCACTGGATTCCGACCAGGAGAGAATATCGCCCATCTTAGGCTTATTTCCTACCTCGTTCATGTAGCAGGTGCAGGTGAAAGCGTCCTTGTCCATAAGACCGAGCTTTTCGAGCTGCTTTTCATATGTATCCTGCTTGGTGTACATAAATTTATTGAATACGAAATTCTGTAAGAAGGTTGCAGGAACGTTCTTGTCAAGAGGTCTGGGGTCCATGGAGAACTTCTGACCGGATGTAACGCCTGCGTCTACGAGTCTCTGCATAAGGTCGTAAACAGGGGACATAACCTTAAGGCCGAAGGATGTAACGAGATGGTTGTACTGGCTTGTAACCTCAACCATATTCTCAGCGCCGAAGGTCTCGCCATACATAACGAGAGTCTTCATAACCTTCGCCATAGTCTCGCCCTGCTCGCCGTTAAGCATCGCCTGTTGCTTTTCAGTAAGCTGCATAATTTATCTCCTAAAATGTGTGTTTTGTAATGTTAAGTTGTCATATAACGTCGCTTTAGCGACATATCGCGTTGCCGACGGGCAACATATCGCTTTCGCGAAGCGCGAAAATATCACGTTTTCAAGTGGACGAAGTATCCACTTGAAAACATATCACTGCGATGAAAATTTTAAATTTTCATCGCCACATCCCACGCGCCCCAGATTACAGTACGAAGATTTCCTACGTTCTGCGCATCACCGATAACGTGTACGTGCTTAGATTTCTTTGCAAGAGGTGCAGGGTTGTAGCCTACGGAGAGGATTACGGAATCGGTAGCGATTTCCTTAACGTTACCCTCCTTGTCAGCGATAACAACCGCGCCGTCCTTAATTTCCTTCACACCGTGCTCAAGGTAAACTGCAACCTTGTTAGCGTTGAAGAAATCACGAAGGAATGAGGTGTTTGCAAGGCAAATACCGGGTGTTGTGATAAGGTCGTCCTGCATCTCAACGATAACGGGCTCCTTGCCCTTGAGGTAGAGGTCGTATGCGATTTCACAGCCGGTAAGACCACCGCCGATAATCACAACCTTGTTGCCAACCTGCTTGTTTTCAAGAAGGTAATCAACCGCCTCAACTGCGCTGTCTGCACCGGGAATGGGAATTCTCTTTGCCACGGCACCCGTAGCAATAATAATCTCGTCAGCCTTGATAGATTTGATGTCCTTGATTTCGGTATTAAGCTTAACCTCGAT
>JAZQWA010000105.1:0-5991 GCA_045632065.1 Eubacteriales bacterium
ACTATTGGAGCAATAACACGACCTACTCGAAGAAGCTTGCCTGTTTTTATAGTTGCGTATCTTGTGAGGTTAACTCCATAGAGCCAATCTATATAGGTTCTGGCATATCCTTCGCCTGCGAGATTATCATACTCCGACTCGTCCTTCATCTCGAGAAGAGCCTTTACCACCGTCTCGGGGGTCTGGTCGGGGAGCCAGAGGCGCTTCTGCGCCTTTGGCGATTTAAGGGCGTTATCTACACAAAGACGAACTATAATTTCGCCCTCACGGTCGGCGTCTCCTGCGTTTACTATTGTATCAACGTCGGCTCTGTTGCAAAGCTGCTCAAGGGTTTTAAACTGCTTTTTTACACCAGAGTCAACCGTTTTTTTGTCATTTGATTTTCGAAGCTCAAACTTGAAGCTCTCGGGGAAGCAAGGAAGATTATCAAGTGTCCAGCGACTGCCCTCTGTTCCTGTATAATGCTCAATATCGGCAAGCGAAAACAGATGTCCGAATGCCCATGATACGATATAATTTTCACCGATATAGTATCCGTCCTTCTTTTCCATCTTCTCCGAGATGCCTGCAACGATATTTCTGGCAAGGCTGGGCTTCTCTGCGATTATAAGAACCATGTATCTTCCTCCTTCTTTTTGGCATTACCTTTCTATTTTAACACAACTTAGAGAATTTTTCCATAGTTTTTTTATTTTTTGTTTATTTTTTTAATTTTTTAAAAAACCATTCCATTTTTGCGCGTTTTATGATATAATATAATAAAATATTTTTGATTGGAGACAAAACAATGAAAATCGAACAGATTTTAAAGGCTTGCGACCATACACTTTTGCTTCAGGGCTCTACATGGGCTGAAATTAAGGCTATTTGCGATGATGGCATCAAATTCGGATGTGCAAGCGTTTGTATTCCCGCTTCCTTCGTTAAGCGTGCCAAGGAGTACGTAGGTGACAAGCTTGCAATTTGCACCGTTATCGGCTTCCCTAACGGCTACTCAACCACCGCCGTTAAAGTGTTTGAAACAGCAGACGCTATTGCCAACGGCGCAGACGAAATAGATATGGTTATCAACATCGGTGACTTGAAGGACAAGAGATACGACGTTATTCTTGAAGAAATCAACGCTATTAAGGCGGCTTGCAACGGAAAAATTCTCAAGGTAATTATCGAGACCTGTCTTCTTACCGACGGGGAAAAGATTAAGATGTGCGAGATTGTATCCGCATCTGATGCCGACTTCATTAAGACGTCCACAGGCTTCTCTATCGCTGGCGCAACCAAAGAGGACGTTGCTCTCTTTGCAAAGCACGTGACAAACGGCAAGAAAATCAAAGCGGCAGGCGGCATTGCATCTCTTGAAGACGCTGAGGACTTCATAAATCTCGGCGCAGAAAGACTCGGCACAAGCAGAATCGTTAAGCTTGCAAAGGCTGAAGAAAACATTTCCGGATATTGATTCACAAGGCTACTTAAAAAGCATTTGAAACGTCGAAAAAGCGACAAGAAATACAGCAACAAGAAAGACAAAGGAGAAAAAATGGATAACACTAAATTTCACACCCCTCACATAAAGGCTACACCCGACGATTTCGCAAAAACCGTGCTTATGCCCGGTGACCCCTTGAGAGCAAAGTTTATTGCAGAGACCTTCCTTGAAAATGCGAAGCTCGTTAACAACGTGCGCGGTATTCACGGCTACACAGGTCTTTGGAAGGGTGAGCGCGTGTCTGTAATGGCAAGCGGTATGGGTATGCCCTCTATCGGTATTTACTCCTACGAGCTCTTCAACAACTTCGGTGTTGAGAATATCATGAGAATCGGCTCTGCAGGTGCTATGAGCGAGCAGGTTAAGGTACGCGACATCATCTTCGGTATGGGTGCGTGCACAAACTCCAATTTCGCAGTTCAGTACAACCTTCAGGGCGCATTCGCTCCTATTGCAAGCTACGAAATGATGAAGGTTGCTATCGAGGAGGCTGACAAGCTTGGTGCAAGATACGTTGTAGGTAATCTTCTCTCCTCCGACACATTCTACAATGCAGATGCAGAGGCTACTATGAAGTGGGCGAAGCTCGGCGTGCTCGGTGTTGAGATGGAGGCTGCTGCTCTCTACATGAACGCGGCATACCTTGGCAAGCGCGCGCTTGCTATCTGCACCGTTTCCGACCACATCATTACAGGTGAGGCTCTTGATGCTGATGCAAGACAGAATTCCTTCACCGAGATGATGGAAATCGCGCTTAATACCGCAATTAGACTTTAATTAACAACATTACTTTACAAAAAGGAGGAAATATTATGAATTACAATAGAGTTTTCCTCATCGTTTTGGACTCGGTTGGTATCGGTTATCAGCCGGATGCAGCCGATTTCGGCGACATGGGCGCTAACACAATGAAAAGAATCAGCGCCTCGGAAAAATTCAATATACCTAATCTTTTAGACTTGGGCCTTGGCGAAATTGACGGCGTTGATTATCTCCCCAAGGCAGAAAAATATACTGCGGCAATTGCAAGACTTATGGAGCTCAGTCGCGGCAAGGATACCACAACGGGACATTGGGAAATGATGGGCGTTGTTTCGGAAAAGCCTATGCCCACCTATCCTGACGGATTCCCGAAGGAGCTTCTCGACGAATTTTCCCGTCTTACGGGACGTGGAGTGCTATGCAACAAACCTTATTCGGGCACAGACGTTATCAGAGATTACGGCAAGGTGCACGTGGATAACGGCGACCTTATTATATACACCTCTGCGGACAGCGTATTCCAGATTGCAGCCCACGAGGAGGTTGTGCCCGTGGAGCAGCTTTATGAATACTGCAGAATTGCAAGAAAGCTTCTCACAGGAGAGCACGCGGTAGGCAGAGTTATTGCAAGACCTTTTGTTGGCAGCGAGGGCAATTACAAGAGAACCGAAAATCGTCACGATTTCTCGCTTGTACCCCCTATTCCTACGGCTCTTGACGCTATACGCGACGCGGGACTCGACGTTATTTCCATTGGTAAGATTTACGACATTTTCGCAGGCGCAGGTATTGACGAGAGTATGCCTACCCACAATAATAACGAGGGTATGCAGACGCTTCTTCAGGCACAAAACAAAGATTTCCACGGCATTTGCTTTGCAAATCTCGTAGATTTCGATATGCTTTACGGTCACAGACAGGATATTGACGGCTATGCGGCGGCGCTTTCGGCATTTGACGCTTTTATTCCCGAGTTTATAGGGGGAATGAAGGACACCGACGTGCTTATGATTACCGCAGACCACGGCTGCGACCCCGGTGACACCAGCACCGACCACACAAGAGAGCACGTGCCCTTTATCGTTTACGGCAAGGGCATTAAGGCGGTTAATCTTGGCACAAGAGCGGGCTTTGCATCTATCGGCAAGACTGCAGCAGAGCTTCTCGGCGTGAAGTACGATACAGGCGAGGCAAAATCCTTTGCGGAGGAGATTGTATGAAGAATTTTGACGTAAAGGAGCTCCTTACACTTGCAAACGAGGCAAGAGCTGACTCTTATTCACCCTATTCCGAGATTTCGGTAGGCGCGGCTTTGCTCACAAAGTCGGGAAAGATTTACAAGGGCTGTAATATTGAAAATGCGTCCTATTCTCCCACTATTTGCGCAGAGAGAGTTGCCTTTTTTAAGGCGGTTTCTGAGGGTGAGACCGAGTTTGTTGCCATTGCAATTGCAGGTGGCAAGCACGACGAGCCTTCACGCGCAGATTTCCCTCCCTGCGGTGTTTGCAGGCAGGTTATGAGTGAGTTTTGCGACTCTGATTTCAGGATTATATGGGGCAATGGTGACGATTTTACCGACGTGACGCTTGGTGAAATACTTCCCCACTCCTTTGATTTATAATGACAAGCGAAGGTCAAATTTTTTAAGGCAGGACACTCTTTATGAGAATGTATGATATAATTGAAAAGAAAAAGGTCGGTGAGGAGCTTACCGACGAGGAAATAAGATGGTTTGTTAAGGAATACACCGTTGGCACAATTCCCGATTACCAGGTATCCGCGCTTATGATGGCGATATACTTTAAGGGCATGTGCGACAGGGAAACTGCGACTCTCACCGCCGCAATTGCGGAGTCGGGCGCTATGCTCGACCTCTCCGAGTTCGGTGATTTCAGTGCAGACAAACACTCTACGGGCGGTGTTGGCGACAAGACTACGCTTATCGTTGCTCCCCTTGCGGCATCTGTTGGTTGCAAGGTGGCAAAAATCAGCGGTCGAGGTCTCGGTCACACAGGCGGTACGGTTGACAAGCTTGAATCCTTCCCCGGCTTTAACACCTCTCTTACGGCTGAGGAGTTCTTTAGTCAGGTTAGAAAAATCGGTATTTCGGTAATCGGTCAGAGCGAGGGCGTTGCCCCTGCGGACAAGAAGCTTTACGCGCTGCGTGACGTTACCGCTACCGTTAACTCTATTCCCCTTATTACCTCCTCTATTATGGGTAAAAAGCTTGCGGCAGGCTCGAAGAACATTGTGCTTGACGTAAAATACGGCTCTGGCGGATTTATGAAAACCGCTGAAAATGCTGAAATTCTTGCCACCAACATGGTTGAAATTGGCAAGAGAAACGGAAGAAGAATTACCGCGCTTATTACTAATATGGACACCCCTCTCGGCTATGCCGTTGGTAACTCGCTTGAGGTTATTGAGGCGCTGGAGGTGCTCCGTGGAAGAGGCCCTGCTGATTTAAGGGAAATATGCATTGAGCTGGCTTCTGCAATGACGGCTTCTACTCTTTCCCTCGATATTGACGAGGCGAGAAGCAGAGTCAAGGAGTCGCTCGATAGCGGACGTGCATTCGAGAAGTTCAAGGAATGGATCAGCGCCCAGGGCTCTGTTGCAAAATATGCAGAGGACACCTCTCTTCTTCCTCGTGCGACGATTTCTTATGAGATAAAGGCAACCAAGGAAGGCTATATTTCTGCAATAGACGCCGAAATGATTGGACACGCGGCTACCATACTTGGCGCAGGACGAGCATCCAAGGAGGATAGCATCGACCATAGCGCAGGTATTATATTAAGGAAGAAAAACGGCGATTATCTAAATGAGGGCGACGTAATTATGACTCTCTACACCTGCGACGAGGGTCTCATCCCGTCGGCAGAGAAAACTGCGCTTGGGGCTATAACCGTTTCTGGCGTTAAACCCGAGACTCTTCCCTTGATACATAAAATCATTATTTAAAGGCGGTCGATTATGAAGGAAGTTCTCGTTATCGGTATTGCGGGCGGCTCGGGAAGCGGTAAAACTACCCTTGCCAACAACATTTGTAAATATTTTGGTGAAAGGGTAAGTATTTTACGTCACGACGACTACTACAAGTCCCAGGACCATATTCCCATGTCGGAGAGAGTGCTGACAAACTACGACCACCCTCACGCATTTGACACCGAGCTTCTGCTGTCGCATCTCGATAGTCTGCGTGGTGGCGTTGACGTTGACTCGCCTATTTACGATTACACAAATCACACTCGCTCGGGCGAAACAAGGCATATTAAGGCGACTCGCGTAATTTTGCTCGAGGGTATTCTGATTCTTGAAAATGAGCAGGTACGTGACAGACTTGATATAAAGATATTCGTGGACACCGATGCTGACGTGAGAATCGTCAGACGAATTGTGCGCGACGTTAAGAAGAGAGGCAGAAGCCTGGAGTCTGTAACGATGCAGTATCTCTCCACCGTAAAGCCAATGCACGAGGCATTCGTTGAGCCAAGCAAGCGATACGCGGATATTATTATCCCCGAGGGTGGTAAGAACGTCGTTGCCTGCGAGACGATAATCGACAAAATTGAAAAGCATATAAGCGACTAAAATTTTAAAAAAATATATAAGCGCCCCGAAAGTGTTATCTGCTTTCGGGGCGCTTTTACTTATTTAAATATTTAGAATTTGCCTTCGGAGCGATGCTCTGAGGGCGTTTTTTATTGTGCAATATGCACAAATTTCAGAGGAGTGCATAC
>JAZQWA010000106.1:0-17810 GCA_045632065.1 Eubacteriales bacterium
ATACCAACAGTAAGAATACCCATTTCCTTGGAAGCCTTTGCAATAACAGGAGCAGCGCCTGTACCGGTTCCGCCACCCATACCTGCGGTAATGAATACCATGTCTGCGCCCTGAAGAGCATCGCGAACGGTCTCGATAGACTCCTCTGCGCTACGCTTACCAACCTCAGGATTTGCGCCTGCGCCCTTACCGTGAGTAATCTTGTCACCAATAACGAGCTTCTTAGCTGCGCAAGAGGTATCAAGTGCCATGCTGTCGGTGTTTACTGCGATAAATTCAACACCGCGAATGTTTGTGGAGATCATACGGTTAACAGCATTGTTTCCGCCGCCGCCTACACCGATAACCTTTATGTTAACGCCACTGTCATAAACCTGTTCAAAATCGAATTCCATTTTAAATCCTCCATACATTTTTTCTACATATAGTATTATTTATTTTATTTTTACACCGCTTATAGTATATCATAAGGTTTTTTTATTTTCAAGAGCTTTATTATCAATTAACATAAAAATAATAGTTGCAATATATAAAATAGGGCAGAAACACAAATGTGAACAAATTAAAAACACCGAACAAATAAAAAAACAAAAAGGCGGTCAAAAAACCGCCTTTTTTTAACCGTTTTTCAGGCTCAAAAGCTCCTTTACGATAATTTTTGCCGAATTATCCTTGGATTTGCCTTTTATACTTTTTGCCCTCTTTTTTCGTCCGAATTCGTCATTTTTTAGTTCATCAATGGCATTTTTCAGACTTTCAAAACTTAAATTTTTCTCTTCAATCAGTATTGCAGAACCGTCATCTGCCAGCGCCTTTGCGTTCTTGAATTGATGATTTTCCGCTACGTTAGGCGATGGAATTAAAATTGAGGCTACTCCAACCGCTGAAAGCTCTGATAAAGTTACTGCTCCGCACCTTGTGATGACAATATCTGCTGCGTGCAATACGGTGGACATGTTGTGGATATATGGAACGATTTCACATCCACTTTTTTTGTCGGGAGAAAAACTCTTTTTTATTGATTCAAAATGCTGTTGACCTGTTGCGTGCAGGTGCCTGATACTTTTCTCTTTTGAGGAATATTTTTTCATAACCTCGAGTATTGTTTTGTTCATTTTTTCAGAGCCGATGCTTCCGCCAAATGATGCAATGAACACATCCTTGTCACCTATGCCCAGCTTCTGTCTTGCTTTTGCTCGGTCGTTTTGCAGGAAGCTTTGGAGAAGGGGTGTGCCTGTTTCAATTGTATTGACTCTAGAGGGAAGAAACTTTTTTGTTTCAGCGTTGTTTAAAAATACAACGTCGCATTTTTTTGCAAGTAATTTTGTTGTCAAGCCGGGCGCGTAGTTTGATTCGTGAATCGCAGTAGGGATTTTCATGGCTGCTCCTGCTGAAATAATCGGCCAGCAAACGTAACCGCCTGTGCCTAGTATTATATCAGGCTTAAATTCCTCGATTATTTCCTTGGCTTTCTTCTTTGCTTCAAGCGCCAGATGGATTTTTTTGAAATTTACAAGCGAAAATCCTCTTTTTAGTCCTTGAATATTTATAGTTTTATATTCGAATCCCGCTCTTTCTATTAGGTTGTTCTCAAATCCACCCTCACGTCCTACAAATAAAATTTTTGTATCACGTTTCACGGATTTTATTTCTTCGGCGATTGCAATTGCAGGATTTATATGTCCTGCCGTTCCACCTCCGCAGAGCAATATATTCATGGATATTCCTTTCTACTTTGTTATATTCGCATATCTTGATGCAGATAGTATTATTCCCATTTCAAAGAAAATCATTATAAGAGATGAGCCTCCGTAGCTGAAAAAAGGAAGAGAGATTCCCGTGTTTGGAATTGTATTTGTTACTACACCGATGTTTAATAATACCTGCACCGACATTTTTATGCAAATGCCTGTTACTAAAAGTCTTGTGTATGTATCGGGAGCGCGCAGGGCAATTATGCATCCACGCACAATTAAAAATCCAAAGAGTAAAATTGCTAAAATTGCTCCGAAAAGTCCAAGCTCCTCGCATAAGATTGCAAAAATCATATCATTTGCTGGCTCGGAAACATAGCAATGCTTTAATATGCTGTTTCCGTATCCTACGCCAAACAGTCCTCCCGAGCCAATTGCCATCAGACCTTGGAGAGTCTGCCATCCGCCGGTAAGCTTGTATGCCTCGGGGTCTTGCCAGACTGTAATACGCTCCTTTGTGTAGTCTGTAAATAGCGCCAGACAGCTGACGGCAACAATTCCGATTGCACAGAAGGCGTAAATATATTTAGGATTAACCCCCGAGGCAAAAATCAAAAGCAAGCCAATAGCGCCGAGAATGATTATGCAGGATAAATGTTTTTGAAGCATAACCAGCACAATTGGGATAACCATTATAATGCAAGGGTATAACGTGCCGTAGAGGAAGGTGTTTTTTTTGCTTTTCAGGTCTATTGCCTGATGCTCGTATTTCGAAAAATACAGCGAGAGCATCATAACCATTGTCAGCTTTGCAATTTCAGAGGGCTGTATCGTAAGAGGTCCTATCGAAATCCATCTTTGCGCTCCGTTACCAACAAAGCCGACAATCAGAACTAAAACAAGCAGGATAAGGGTTGCGCCGTATGCGTAGGGAGTGTATTTTTTATAAAAATCGGGGTGTATTTTAGATGCAAAAAGCATCACGCAAAAGCCTATAACAAGCCATAAGCTTTGCTTTTTAATAAAATACATCTCATCGTTGTACCTCGCCTCTGCATAGGCTGTACCTGCGCTGAAAACAATCAAAGTGCCATACAGGGTGATTAGAACAACCGCCAATAAAAACAAGGCGTCAATGCGTTTTTTGCTTCGTATGGAAGCAATGGCGGTTTTTATATATTCAAGTGCTTTGTTCATATTTTTATTTCAACAGAAGCAACACAGGTATAGAAAGTACGAGCGTTGCAATGATTGCATATATACAAATCTGATTTTCTCTGTATCCGCATTTTTCCAGGTGGTGATGAAGCGGAGCCATTTTGAAAATCCTTTTGCCGAACAATTTGAAGGAGAATACCTGCAAAATAACAGACGCTCCCTCTATAACGTAAACTCCGCCGATTAAAAGAATAACAAAAGGATTATCAAGGGTAAAGGCAATAGCCGAAATCAGCGCCCCTAAAAAGAGCGAGCCTGTGTCGCCCATAAAAATCTTGGCAGGATGAGCGTTGAAGAATAAAAATGCCATCGCACCGCCCATCAGAGCAGAGGAGAGAAGCATACTTTCGTCCGAAGCCCTTAATCCAATGATGAAAAGTACCGCGCCGATAAGCCACGCAACAGAGGTTGCAAGTCCATCGATGCCGTCAGTAAGATTGGCGCAGTTAACAATGCCGAGCAGAAGGATAATGGCAAGGGGATAATAAAATCCTCCTAACTCGATTTTACCAAAGGGAAGCTCCAGTGAGGTGTTATCCCCTAATAAATAGGCTCTTGCCATAAGAAAAATAACCGAAATCAGAAACTGTAAAAATAGCTTTTGAAAAGGAGTCAAGCCGGCGTTTTCTTTTCTTTTTAGCTTTGTCAGGTCGTCAAAGAAACCAACCAAAGCGTTTCCAATGGCAAAAAACGCTGAAACAAATATTGTAATGGCTATTTTAGAATTTTGTCCGCTGATTATAAAGCATAAGCCGACAGAGCAAAGAGTAATTGCAATTGAAGCAACGAATGCAACTCCGCCCATGGTAGGCGTGCCTGTTTTTGAAGCATGCCATGAAGGTCCGCCCTCGTATATAGGCTGTTTGGCTTTGGCTTTAAGGATGGGAATAAGTCTTTTTTCAAGAAATGCGGTTGCAATAGCCGTCGTTACAAAAATAAAAACGCATAATATTAAATTTACATTATTCACTGAAATTCTCCTCGCTTGCCAATTTAATTTGCTCCATCACCTTTTCCATTCTCATTCCTCTTGATGCCTTTACTAATAATATTTCACCGGGAATCGTGTTTTTAATCACCTGTGATGCGGTTATTTCGGGATTTTCTGTAAGACAGTTGCAAAAAATGCGCTCGGTGGGAAAGCCGTTTAAAACAGCTTCCTTTCCTATGTATTTTGCATTATTTCCGAGGAGAAAAAGGTTGTAGAAATCTCTGCAATTTATCAGTCTGCCGATTTTGCGATGAATAGCCTCGCTATGCTCGCCAAGCTCTAAAATATCGCCTAAAATAAGGCTTTTTCTTGAATATCCACGAAGACCTCTTATATGCTCAATACATGCTATCACCGATTCAAATGACGCATTGTAATAATCGGTATAAAAATTGACGTTTTTTATTGAAATGATTTTCTGCCTGACATTTTTGTCCGAAATATTGGAAATTCCGTCGTGCAAACAAACAGGATTTATGCCTGTGCAAAGCCCTGCGCCAACGGCGGCGGCAAGGCATTTTACAAGATGTTCCTCTTCAAATTGAAAGCTTGAGCTGCAAAGCAGAAATCCATTATGATAAATTGATACAGTGCCATCCTTGCTATGATGTAAGTAAAAATCGGCCGATGCATTTTTTGTTGAATAGGTTCTAAACTTTTTAACCCCTCTTAACAACGGCTCTTCAAGGGGGACAATAACCGCACCGCCTGACATTCCGTCTTTGATTTCCAGTTTTGCTTTTGCAATGGCGCTCCGACTTTTAAGATAGCCGATATGAGATGTTCCTATATTGGTTATTACAGCGATATCGGGGCATAAGCATTTTGACAGTCGACTGATTTCGCCCGGATGATTCATTCCCATTTCCATTATGATTATCTCTGTCTCTTGAGGGCAGGAAAGAACGGACAAGGGCATACCTATGCAATTGTTGAGATTTCCCTTGTTGGCGTGAACGTGGTACATTTCGGATAGAATTGTCTTTAGGAATTCCTTTGTTGTTGTTTTTCCAACGCTGCCTGTGATTCCGATTTTGTATTTAAGATTTTCAAGCCTTTTTATATAAAAGGAAGAAAGGCTCAACAGTCCTTTTACGGTGTCGCTCACGTATATATCGCTTAAATCGGTTTCGGACGACATTATCATACCGCCTCTTTGTGCGGCATCATATATAAATGTGTTGCCGTCGTATCTTTCACCCTTTAAGGCTACGTATAAATCGCCTTTTTGTACCTCTCTTGAATCGGTTGTAATGTACTCAATAATATCATTTCGGTCTGAATTTAGAATTCCGCCCGAAGCAAGCGCAATTTCCTTTAACTTCATTGATATTCCAAGCCTTATGCGCATTTATTCGCTCTGCCTTCTTTCTGAAAGGGCGCTTCGTATTATTTCCTTCTCGTCAAAATCGCTATATCCCATCTTGTCGATATTATAACTCTCGCAGCCTTTTCCAATCACTGCAATTATATCGTTTGTATCAGAGGTTAATATCGCTTTTTTTATTGCGCGGGCCCTGTCCTCGTCTATTTCGTAGCCTTTGTTGCCAAATCCCTTGATTATGTCGAATATAATATCCTTTGGACTCTCATTTCGTGAATTGTCGGTTGTGACAATTATCCTGTCGGCGTATTTTTCGGCTATTTCAGCCATTTTCGGACGCTTGCCTTTGTCTCTTTCGCCTCCGCAGCCAAATACAACGCACAGCCGTCCTTGCCCCTTCATTAAGCTCAATTCCTTCATTATATTATAAAAGGCTACGTGAGTGTGAGCGTAATCTATTACAACCGTAACGTCATCTTTTATGATTTCAAACCGTCCGGGAAGGGCAGTAATGTGCGACAGGGCATCCTTTACCTCGCAAGGCTTTACACCCATGTCAATACATACGCTTGATGCAAGCATAGAGTTATAAACGTTGTAATTTCCCGGTATAGATAGCCTTACCTTGTAGTAAAAATTATTGCCGTGGTAAATATAAGAGCTACCTGAAAATCCGTTTTGCTCAATTGCTCCCGCCCATACGTCTGCTCGCCAAAGAATGCCTGCCGAAATGCTTTTATATGCAAATTCGCTATAAAGCCTTTTACCCCAGGGGTCGTCAGTGTTTATAATTGCCTTTTTGCAATTTTCAAAAAGCCTTCTTTTTGCAAGAAAGTACTCATCCTCAGACTTATGAAAGTCCAAATGCTCGGGTGAAAGGTTGGTAAACACTCCGTAATCAAATTTTATGGGAGATACCTTGTCAAGCATCAGCGAGTGGCTGGATACCTCCATAACTATTGCGTTGCATCCCTCGGCTTCCATCCTCTTTATGCTTTTATATAACAGAGGCGGGTCGGGAGTGGTCATTGAGTAATACTTTGGCTGGGTGCTCATGCCATCGATTTCGATTTTTCCCGTGCCGATAAAGCCAACCTTGTATCCTGCGTGGGCAAGTATGTTTTTTGTGAAAATGGCTGTGCTGGTTTTGCCATTTGTACCTGTAATTCCGATTACTGTGATATTTTTGAGATTGATTTTCTCAAATCTGTAATACAAATATGCCATTATCAATCTCGGGTTGTTTACTCTTATTGAGGGGAAATTATCGGGCAGAATAGCATTTGCGTCGCAAATTGTAACCGCGGGCGGTGTAGAAAAATTCTGCAAGCCCTCGATTTTTTTGGAATTAGGTATTATAAGCAGGGTGTTCTCATCAGCTTCCTTTGGGGTGGTTGCCAGCCTTGTAATTTCGGTATCGAAATCCACCTCTGAGAAAATATATTCGTTTTCATATAGTAAATCTGATAATTTCATACTCGTTACCTTTTTAGTCCTCGTGTTCAGTATTTATTGCCCGCAAAATAATTACGCTTCCTTTTTTCACCCTGTCTGCCGGT
The DNA here is from genome assembly GCA_045632065.1 of Eubacteriales bacterium. GTDB lineage: Bacteria > Bacillota > Clostridia > Oscillospirales > CAG-272 > UBA1740. The sequence goes on from JAZQWA010000106.1 coordinate 6,787, forward strand.
GGAAGAGATTGCTGTACTATTATGTCGTTTGCATCAGGTGAAATTGCTTCTATTCCCGAAAGCTTGATGTTAAGTCCTGAATTTATGGCGGATTTGATTGCCTCTGTAAGCGTCATGCCTATAAGCGAGGGCACCCCTGTATATTCCGAATCTTTATCCTCGGTGTATAAAATAACCTTGGATAACGCAATTGTAATATTATCTCCGCCTTCGGGAATTTGGGATAAAACGGTGCTTCCGTTTCCGATTATTTCATAATTAACCTTCGAATTTTTTAGACTGGATATTGCGCTGTTTACGTTCATTCCAACGTAGTTTTCTACCGATATGTTTATTTGCTCGGCGGTGGATTTAAATTCAAGGTAGGGAAGTATCTTTTCCATTAAAGCAGAAACGTATGGCGCTGCGACTACGCTTCCGTATTTTACCTGGCTCTGAGGCTCGTCAACAACGATAATAACAGATATTCCGCTATCACCATTCAGCGAATATGCTACCGTTGAGCCTATTCGAAGATATGAGTTGCCGTTTTCGTCAAGTATATCAAATTTCTGTGACGTTCCTGTTTTTGCGGCAATGTCATATCCCATGACGCCTGCATTTTTAGCACCTCCGTCGCCGTTTACGCCGTCAATAAGAATCTGTGATACCGTTTTTGCAACCTCCTCGGAAACAACCTGTCGCTTTATATCGGTCTTATGCTGGGAAATTACCACGCCGTTTTCATCGATGACCTTTTCAACAAGATATGGGGTTACGAGATTTCCGCCGTTTGCCACTGCTGATATGGCTGTAAGGTGATTTATTATTGATACCTTGAAGCGCTGACCGAATGATGCTGTGGCAAGCTCGGTTGAGCCTATGTTTTCTTCTTTGTGGAAGATTGTTGATGCCTCGCTTGGCAGGTCAATGCCTGATTTATCGAAATATCCAAAGCGTTCAACGTAGGAATAAAAGCTACCCGCGCCAACCTTTTCTGCAATAGACATCATACAGGGGTTGCAGGACATTTGCAGTCCGTATGCAAGATTAAATCCCGAGCCATGACCTGTGGTTTTGTGGCACTTAATTCGCCATCCGCCTACCTGGTGGTATCCCTTACAGGAAAATGTGCTTGACGTGCTTACAACCCCCATGTCAAGAGCTGACGAAACGGTAACGATTTTAAACGTAGAGCCAGGCTCGTAGGTTTCGCTGACCGCCTTGTTTGACCACATAATCTGAAGCAACTCGTTTTTGTATTTGATATATTCATCGCTTCCTGGGGAAAATCCCGAGCTTTCGAGCTTTTGCATTGAAAGCTCATCAAGTGTGAATGGGTCGTTGGGGTTAAAGGGGGAGGTGGTTGCCATTGCCAGAATTGCTCCGGTTGAGGTATCCATCACAATACCTGTAACTCGGTTTTGGGCGTCGTGATTTATTCTTGCGGTTTCAATAATTGCTTCAAGCTCGGATTGCACGTATGAATCAATTGTGGTAACTATGCTGTATCCGTTTGTCGCATCAACGTATGAGGAGTATTCGGTATCGAGAGCCTTTCCGTTGGCATCCTTGGCATACACGTAATAGCCGTCGGTGCCCGAGAGAATATCGTCGTAATAATATTCAAGTCCGTAAAGTCCTTGGTTATCACTGCCTGTAAAACCAAGCACATGGGCTGCAAGCGTGCCCTGGGGATAGGAGCGAGAGGTTATTGCTTCGGTAAAAACTAACCTTTGAAGAGAGTTTTTGATTATAAAATCAATTACGGCGCGATATTCATCGCTTTCAACGCTTTTTTTGATGGTTACGTCAAGAACGTTGGATTTTTTGATTTTGTCGTAAATACTATCCTCGCTTAAAGATAAAATAGGCGCAAGGCCGTTTGCAATTATCCTGCAATAATCCTTGCCGCTTTCTTTTTCCGCTGACCTTATATCTCTTGTTGAAACAAAAACTCGCCACTTGGTATCGCTTTCTGCAAGGAGATTTAAATTAGAGTCGTAAATGTTTCCCCTTTTCGCCTTTAGGGCAGATACTGTGGTAACCTGGTCGTAGGTTTTATTTTTATAATAGTCGTAATTTATGTAATCGAGTCTGAAAATATTAAAAATGAGATATGAAGCAAAAAGTGAAAAGAGAATAAGTATTGCAGTGAGTCTTCGCTGTGTGGTTTTCTTGGCCTTGCGCATGATTTTAATTTCCTTAATAAAAAAATATAGCGACGGACAAAATATCCATCGCTATATCTTATTTTATTAAAGGAGAGAATATGAGTTGTTTTCGAATTATTCGAAAATTATTTCGTTGTAATCTACGTTTACATCCTCGCTTGCCTGCTCGGAGAGGTTAGTTGCTTCCGCAGCCGATGCGGGTGCGGAAAGAGCCCTTGCTCCAACAAGAGCAAAGGAGAACACGAATGCGCACGCAACAGCAGCAGAAAGGAATGCTGATGCAGATGCGCGAAGAGGGAAGGACTTGATAGTCTTATCCTTTACGGGAGGCTCCTTGATAGTGAGCTTGTCGTTAACAAAGGAAACAAAGTTAGCTACTGCTACTTCGCTTTTTGTAGCGGTGCTTCTGAGAGCAACGGGAAGGGTAGCGTCGGTTTTCTTGACGTCAGCCTTCATAAGCATGTATTCACCAATGGTGTACTCGCTGTTATCGCAGGAAATAGTGAATCTCTGCTTCATATTCTCGTATAACTTGTCGTAATTGTTTGTCATCTGTGTCATTTTTCTTGTCTCCTTTATAGTTTTTCCGCCACGCGAAGCTTTGCGCTTCTGGAACGGGGATTGTTTGTTAATTCTTCATCCGACGGTAAAATCGGTTTTTTTGTAACTTCTTTTATAACTGGTTTCTTGCCGCATACACAAACGGGGAAGTCCTTAGGACAGGTGCATCCACCGAGAAGCGACTTGTAAGATTGCTTTACTATTCTGTCTTCTAATGAATGGAAGGAAATGATTGCTATTCTTCCACCGCTTACAAGATTTGATGCCGCAGAATCAATCAAGGGCTTTATTGAATCCAGCTCGCCGTTAACCTCAATTCTGATTGCCTGGAAGGTTCTTTTAGCGGGGTGGGGGCCGTCCGCTCTGGCTGCGCTTGGGATTGCTCCCTTGATGATGTCTGCAAGCTCGTGAGTCGTGGTTATTGGTTTTTCTGCGCGACTCTTACATATGGCAGCGGCGATTCTCGGAGCAAAGCGCTCCTCGCCGTAATCATATATTATTTTTTTAAGATTATTTTCTGAATATTCGTTTACAACCTCGTATGCAGAGAGCGGAGCATCCTTGTCCATTCTCATATCAATAGGAGCATCGTGCATATAGCTGAATCCTCTTTCGGGGGTATCAAACTGATAGCTGCTGCATCCAAGGTCAGCAAGAACGCCGCCGAGGTTTGTAATGTTTTTCTCCTTAATTATTTTATCAAGGCTTGAAAAATTGTCGTTTACGAATGTGATTCTGTCGAGATAGCCCTCAAGTCTTTTTTTTGCCGCCGCAAGAGCATCAGTGTCTCTGTCGAAGCAGATAAGCCTTGAATTAGATCCCATTCGCTTTGCTATTTCCAGCGAATGTCCTCCGCCGCCTGTAGTGCAGTCAACGTAGGTATATCCATCTCTTATATTCAATGCCTCAATACATTCGAAAAGGAGAACCGACGTATGCGAGAAGGTGTTCATCGTTAATCAATAGTCCTTTCCGGGATTAAAATTAAAGTCCGTACTGTAAAAGAAGGGAACGGATGCTTTCGAGGTCACGGTTAGCCTCACGAGCCGACCATTCTTCCTCAGACCAAACGTTGATTACTCGGCCAGCGCCAACGAAAACCACGTTTTTGTTTATCTTTGCGTGAGATTTCAGCGTATCGTCAAGTAATATTCTGCCGCTTGTGTCGGGAGCGCATTTTTGAGCCGCTGACATGAAATATTCTTTGGCGGCAGCGCCTGTTGTGTTGGGAAGTCTGTCGAGACTCTGAAGGAAGAGCGACCACTCATCCTCGGTATATATGGTGAGGCAGGACTCAAGGCTTCTGGTTACGTAGAATACGTTGCCAAGCTCTTCACGGTATTTAGCAGGAACAAAGACTCTGTTCTTTGCGTCAAGTGAATAATTGTTTGAACCTAAAAATGCCATAACGTCTGCCTCCTTTTTTCATATTTGTGGGGTTCGTAGGGTGAAATAGGGAACCGTTCCACACAATTAGGGTTAAATGCAACACAATGCTCCACTTTCCCCCACGCACATATATTATAAAACATTGTTTTGGAAAAATCAATACCTTTTTGAAAAAAAGTTGCAGAAAATTCACTTTTTTTTGAGATTTTTTGATATTTTTTAAAAAAACTTATCCGAAAAATAAAAAAGCTCTTCCATTTGAGACTTTATTATGGTAAAATGAGATAAAGATTCGGAGGAAAATGTATGTCTTTTCTAAGTAAAATTTTCGGGGGAAGTAAAAATCCTGAAAGCTATGCCTACCGTTTAGAGCGGGCAAAGCAACTTCACGGTCAGTCGGTAAAATACGTTACTGAGCGCAGAAACGATAATGAGGACGTCATCGGTCGAGGTGGTGCTCTTGCCATTCACGGAGATACGTTTATAGTTGATTCCTCCGGAGACAGACTTTTCGTTTGTAATATTGCCGAGCTCGAGGCATCGATGCTTATGAGCGGCGATGGGGTTATAATAAAGGGCCCGAATTTGCTTGAGAACGGAAAAATGCGTACTATTACAGTTCATTTTGTATATTACAGAAAGTAGGGAATTATATTGAGTTCTGGAAAAGCCTTTGTAACGGCTATTGTTCTTGCTGCCGGTAGCGGTACTCGAATGGGCAGTGAAACCACGAAACAGAAAATAAGTCTTTTAGGCGAAAGTATACTCAGCCGTACGCTCAGAGCCTTTTCTGAATGCGACGGAGTTGATGCGATAGTAGTTGTGTGTAAGGACGACGAAAAAGAGTGGGCTCGCGCTGAAACCGAAAATAAAATTGATAAGATTACATCTATAATTTCAGGCGGTAATAGCAGGGCAGAGTCGGCTCGTATAGGATTTGCCAACATTCCGCCCGAGACTGATTACGTTGCTATTCACGATGGCGCAAGATGCCTTATAACACCGGAAAATATCAATTCCGTGATAAAGAAAGCCCTGGAGAGTGGCGCAGCGACAGCAGCGGTTAAAGCCACTGATACAGTCAAGCTTTGCAACGGTGGGTGTATTGTGAGAACTCTTCCGAGAGATGAGGTGGTTCTTGCTTCAACACCGCAGATTTTTTCAAGGGAGTTATATCAGAGGGCTCTTAATAACAGTATCTTAGACGGTGTCACCGATGACAATATGCTTGTTGAGAGCATTGGAGTTGAAATTTCCGTTGTGGACATCGGTAAAGAAAACATAAAGATTACGACGCCCGAGGATATCGAATTCGCTGAATATATCATTAAAAGGAGGAGCAGAATGGATGAAATAAGAGTTGGCCACGGATACGACGTTCATCGTTTTGCCGAGGGCAGAAAGCTTACACTCGGCGGAGTGGAAATTTCGTGTGACATAGGCCTTTTAGGGCATTCGGATGCAGACGTTTTGCTCCATGCGATAATGGACGCTATGCTTGGCGCTTGCGGTCTTGGCGATATCGGTAGGCATTTTCCTGATAATGATGAGAATTATAAAGGTATATCAAGCCTTGTGCTTTTAAGAAAGACGTCAGAGCTTGTAGGGGCGCTGGGATATACCGTAAATAACGTTGATGCAACCGTGGTTATGCAAAGTCCTAAGATTGCGCCTTATATTTCTCAGATGGTTTTCAATATCGCTGAAATATTGGGGATAGAATCGGGCAGAGTAAACGTGAAGGCTACAACAGAGGAAAAACTTGGATTTACAGGACGGCTTGAAGGCGTCAGCGCTCACGCTGTTGTAACGATAAAAAAATAAGGGGTGAAGAAAGCATCACCCCAATCAAAAAGGCAGAGGATTATGACGCTTTATTTCATACGTCTTTATCTTTAATGTCGTCGTCATATTTCTGCCTGAGTTGGCCCTTTTAGGCTCTATATTATTTTATGTAAAACATATTTAAAAGTCACTATATTTAATTTGTATTTTGGAAGGAAAAATAAATGGTAAAAATAGCTCCCTCGATTTTAGCGTGCGATTTGGCTAATCTTGAAAAAGAAGTTTCGGATATTGAAAAGGCAGGCGCAGAATTAGTACATATTGACGTTATGGACGGTATGTTTGTAACGAATATTTCCTTTGGATTGCCTGTAGTAGAGGCGCTTAGAAAGAAGAGCAATCTTGCGTTTGACGTTCATCTTATGATTGAGGCTCCCGAGCGATATGCAGCTCGCTTTATAGACGCCGGCGCAGATGTTCTTACCTTCCATATCGAAGCGTGCGAGGACCCAGAGACTCTGCTTGATACTATTCATGAGTGCGGTGCAATGGCTGCGGTTTCGGTAAAGCCCGGGACTCCCATAGAAAGCATCTATTCGCTTCTTGAAAAGTGTGATATGGTGCTTATCATGACTGTTGAGCCGGGATATGGAGGTCAGTCGTTTATGCCTGAAATGGTTGAAAAGATAGTAAAACTCAAGGCAGAAATCGAAAACCGAGAACTCAACGTTATGATACAGGTTGACGGAGGAATAAATGCCGAGACTGCAAAAATCTGTCGTGAGGCAGGCGCAGATATTCTTGTTGCAGGTAGCTCTGTATTCAAGAGCGATGACAGGAAAGCTGCTATTGATGCTTTAAGATAAAATAAAAACGTCTCAATTCACTTTGAGACGTTTTTATTTTTTTTGCTATATTTAAGAGGGGAGATTCCATATACCTTTTTAAATTTGTCCGAAAAATAATTGGAATCGTTGAATCCGCAGGAGTATGCAATTTCGGAAATGCTTTTGTCGTCCTGGCTTTTTAGCATATTTTCGGCATTTTGTAGGCGTACCATAGTTACAAAGTCGGAAAAACCAACGCCCATTTCTTTTTTAAACGTTCTTGAAAGATGCTCTGGACTTATAAAGTGCTTTTTTGCGACATCTGATAGGGTAATATCAGAGTTGAAATTGGTTTTTATATACGAAACCGTCTTGCTTATGATAGGATTTTTGGTTTCTCCGAGTCCTATGGTATTCTCGCTTCTTGCAAGTGTAACAAAAAGTAAGCTCATGTATGATTTGAGTGATTCGGGAGTTAAATAATCATCTCTTTTGTATTCTGCCTCGATTTTTTGAAGCAATTCGTATATTTGCTGCGTTTCTCTTGAACTACGGCAAAGAAATACGGTAGATGTTATTTTCTCCTTTAGTGCATCAGGGATGAAGTGTGAGGAACACTCAATCAAAAGTCGTCTGTGAGGCTTTTCTCCATACTTCGTCTTATGAATAACACCCTCGGGAATTAGTACAACGTCACCCATGTTGATTTCATACTCATGCTCGTCAATCAAATATTGACATCTTCCGCTTACCATATAATAAATTTCATAAATGTCATGGAAGTGGTGGGAGTGCATTTTTGTGCGTTGGCCCTGAACGTTGCTGAATCTTAAGATTTCGCTACCTTTTTCCATTATTTCCATAAAAGCTCTCTTTCCCTCGACTTTGCTTTTATTGTAACACAAAATATCAAAAAAATCAAGATTTAAAGTTAAAATATTGCGTTATTTATCAAAAAAATCAAGGTTATTGAATATAATATCTTTTATAATTAAATTGTAAATACATAAATGTAAATACATAAATAAAGAAAGGGCACTAAAATGAACTTTGAAAAAAAACATAGAACCGAAAGAGTCATTCAGTTTGGAGAAGGCGGATTCCTCAGAGGATTCGTTGACTGGATGCTTCAGAAGGTAAATGAAAATTCGGATTTTGACGGCAGCGTTGTAGTTGTTCAGCCTATCGAGCAGGGTATGTGCGATATGCTTACGGCGCAGGATTGTGTTTATACCCACGTTATCAGAGGCGTTGAGGGCGTTGATACCTCGATTATAGACGTTATTTCAAGATGCGTAAAACCTTACGAGGACTTTGACGCGTATATTAAACTTGCAGAGCAGCCCGAAATGCGCTTCGTTGTGTCTAACACAACCGAAAGCGGAATTGTATATTCGCCTGAGGATAAGATTACCGATGCGCCTCCCAAGACATTCCCTGCAAAGGTTACACTTCTTATGAAGCGCCGCTTTGAGCTCGGTCTGCCTGGTTTTATCTTCCTTCCTTGCGAGCTTATTGACAGAAATGGTGACAATCTCAAGAAATGTATTCTTCAGTATGCTGACCTTTGGAATCTTGGTGATGAGTTCAAAAATTGGGTTGAGCAGGACAACGTATTCACCAACACTCTCGTTGACCGTATCAATACCGGTTATCCCAGAGGAGAGGATCTTGGTCTTGGCTACGAGGACAACCTTGTTAACACCTCTGAGTTCTTCCATCTTTGGGTTATTGAGACTCCCTTTGATCTTGATGCGGAGCTTCCTTTCTCCAAAACCGACCTTAACGTAATTATTACTCCTGATAAGCTTGAGATGTACCGTACCCGAAAGGTAAGAATTCTCAACGGCGCGCACACATCTCTCGTTCCTTATGCGCTTCTTTCAGGACTTGATACTGTAAAGAGCTGTCTTGATGACGAGACAATGAGCGCTCACCTTAAAAAGTGCATTTTCGACGAGATTATTCCCACGCTCGACCTTCCTCGCGAGGAGCTTCTTTCCTATGCGAACAGCGTTGTTGAGCGATTCAGCAACCCCTATATTAAGCATTATCTTTCTTCTATTGCGCTTAACTCCGTATCCAAGTTTAAGGTAAGAGTTTTGCCTTCCATTCTTGAGTATATCAAGAGATACAACAAGATGCCCGAGACACTTTTGTTTGCTTTCGCAAAGCTTCTCGACTTCTACAAAACCAATATGACAAACGATGATGCAGAGGTAGTTGCGTTTATGAAGTCGCATAATACCGCTGAGGTTCTTGCAAATGCAAGCCTTTGGGGTCAGGATCTCTCCTATCTTACTGCAGAGGTAGATAAGTATGTTAATAAATAAGCTTGATAACGTTGATATAAATCTTGATGACGGCCATAAGTACGCTCTTTGCGACATTAAGGCAGGCGAGGATATCATAAAGTACGGCAATCCTATCGGTCACGCTACCGTTGACATTAAAAAGGGTGAGCACGTACATACTCATAACGTAAAGACTAATCTTTCCGGCAATCTCGAGTACACCTACGAGCCTAAGTTCTACGATATTCCGTCTGCGAATGACGAGCGCACCTTTATGGGATACGTTCGTGAGAACGGTGACGTTGGTATCAGAAACGAGATTTGGATTGTTAACACAGTTGGCTGTGTAAACAAGGTTGCAGAGCGACTTTCCAAGCTTACGGGTGCAAAGCATTTTCCTCACCCCTTCGGTTGCTCTCAGCTTGGCGATGACCAGACCGTAACTCAGAAGATTCTGCGCGGTATGGTTAATCATCCCAATGCAGCAGGCGTGCTTGTGCTTGGTCTCGGTTGCGAGAATAATAACATCGAGGTGTTTAAAAAGGTTCTCGGTGAGTATAATCCTAACAGAGTAAAATTCCTTAATACTCAGGACTATGATGACGATATTGCTGCAGGCGTGGAGCTTATTGAGGAGCTTAAGGCGTATGCAAACAAATTCGAGAGAGTTCCTGTGCCCGTGTCCAAGCTTCGCATCGGTCTTAAGTGCGGCGGAAGCGACGGTTATAGCGGAATTACCGCAAATCCTCTTGTAGGCAGGCTTTCCGACAAGGTTATTTCCTATGGCGGTAGCTGCGTTCTTACCGAGGTTCCTGAGATGTTCGGCGCAGAGCATCTTCTCATGCAGAGATGTGAGAGCAGGGAGGTCTTCGAAAAGACTGTTAACCTTATCAATGATTTCAAGGACTACTACACACGTCATAATCAGGTTATATACGAGAACCCCTCGCCCGGAAATAAGAAGGGCGGTATCACAACCCTTGAGGAGAAGTCTCTCGGTTGTGTGCAGAAGGGCGGTCTTTCCAAGGTTGTTGACGTTCTTGATTACGGTGACGTGCTTTCCAAGAACGGACTTTCGCTCCTTAAGGGCCCCGGTAACGACATCGTTGCTATAACTAATCTTATGGCGGCAGGAGTTCACATCATTCTCTTTACAACAGGACGCGGTACTCCCGTTGGCGCGCCTGTGCCTACCGTGAAGATTGCAACCAACCACTCGCTTGCAGTGCGTAAGGAGAGCTGGATTGACTTTGATGCGTCTCCCACACTTGACGGCAATCCCTTGACTGATGAAATCTTTGAGTTTGTGCTCTCGGTTGCAAGCGGCAAGGAAACTAAAAACGAAATTAACGATTACAGAGAAATTTCAATATTTAAGGACGGTGTAACTCTATGAGTATTATTAACGATAACTTTATGCTTAAAAATGAGCCTGCAAAGAAGCTCTATAATATGGTAAAGGATCTTCCCATAATTGACTATCACTGCCACCTTTCTCCCAAGCAGATTGCGGAGAATTATCAGTTCAAGAATGCCTTTGACCTCTTCCTTGGCGGTGACCACTACAAGTGGCGTCAGATCAGAACTGCGGGCGTTCCTGAGGAGTACATTACAGGCGGTGCAGACGAATACGAGAAGTTCAAGAGATTTGCATCTGTTGTTCCCGGACTTATCGGCAACCCCCTCTATCACTGGACTCACCTTGAGCTCAAGAGATATTTCGACATTGACGAGCCTCTTTGTGAGGAGTCCTGCGAGAGAATTTGGAACAAGTGCAACGAGCTTCTTGCGAAGCCTGAATTCAGAGCGCAGGAGCTGATCAAGCGCTCTAACGTTGAGATTATTTGCACAACGGACGATCCTATCGATACTCTCGAGTATCACGCAGCGCTTAAGGATTTCTCTACAAAGGTTCTTCCTACCTTCCGTCCTGATAAGGCGGTTGAAATCGGCAAGGAAACCTTTATTCCTTACATTCGGACCGTTGGTGTAAAGACCTATTCGGAGCTTGTGGA
>JAZQWA010000107.1:0-6894 GCA_045632065.1 Eubacteriales bacterium
ATCCGAAGATCTTCTTCCCTCACGCGGCGTCGCTGGGTCAGGCTTTCGCCCATTGCCCAATATTCCCCACTGCTGCCTCCCGTAGGAGTCTGGACCGTATCTCAGTTCCAATGTGGCCGTTCAACCTCTCAGTCCGGCTACCGATCGTCGGCTTGGTGAGCCGTTACCTCACCAACTACCTAATCAGACGCAAGCTCATCTCTTGGCAATAAATCTTTGACAGTTGTACCATGCGATACTGCTGTTTCATGCGGTATTAGCAACTGTTTCCGGTTGTTATCCCGCACCAAGAGGTAGATTGCTCACGCGTTACTCACCCGTCCGCCACTAACTTGTAGGAGCAAGCCCCCACAAGTCCGTTCGACTTGAATGTGTTATGCACGCCGCCAGCGTTAATCCTGAGCCAGGATCAAACTCTCTAAAAAATTCATATCTAAATCTCTCTCGAGACCTAAATCCTTTTTCAGAGCTATCTTTAATCTAGCTTCTTCTTACTTTTGAGTTATTCTCAATGTGTTTGACAAGAACTACACCGTTTTGGAGTTTCCTCCAAAACACAATGTTTTTTCTTATTTTCGTGTTGTTCAATTTTCAATGATCAATCGCTCACTTGCGTAAGCTTACTTATTATACTACATCACTTTTCAATTGTCAAGCAGTTTTTTCGATTTTTTTGAATTTTTTTCGATTTTTTCTTTTTTGTCTATCATAAACGATTTAAAATGCGGCTTTTTGTACAATTTGCACAACAAATATATGCTTCTTATACGCGTGTTATATACTATAAAGGAAGAATTTTTAAAGGCAAATACCGCTTTTTCCCATTTTAATTCCCGATTTAACATAAAATTATTAATATAATAAAAAACTTTTAATTTTTTTTAATAAATACTTGAAAATGGGATTTTTATGTGATATAATGTATTGTAAAAGAAGAATGCATTAAGAAAGGCGAAGTTTAGTTGTGGCAGCGGTTAAAGATTTAATTGCAAGGGTACTTGCAAAAGTTTTAACATATATACCCGGCCCTATCATGAGTTTTATACGTGGTCATAAGGATCTCGTGTTAATCGTGTTGATAGGTCTTTTCGTGCTTGCTGCATTCGAGGGTTACAGACTTGTCAGAGGATGCATTTACGCAGGCGCAGGAATTGGCTGCGCAGCAGTTTCTTACATACTTGTAGGCAAATTTGTTCCAGCTGCTCTTCTTGCGAAGGTTCCTGCACAGCTTCAGGTTAAGGCTATTGTCGCAATCCTTTGCGGTATAATCGCTGTTCTTCTTGTTAAGTTCGCTTATAAGATTGTTGTGTTCTTTATTGGAGCAGCAGTTGGATTTGTTGGCGGATATTTCGTAGTGGCAAGATTGGCTGCGAAGTTCTTCAACACTCTTGCATTCCTTAACACCAAGCTTGCGTTCTTCATTATCGGCGGCGTGTTTGCAATTCTTTGCGCTTTGATATTTGTTGTTGCATTCAAGCACATTTGTATGATTGGCTCGGGCGTTGGCGGCATGACTGTGGCTGCAGTACTTGCAGGAAAGCTTGTTATGCCTACGATTTCATTGCCCTTGCTTCTTTGTGTTGCTCTTGCAGGCGTTGTCGGCGGTATTCTTTGCACCGTTTATCAGTACAAGGTTGAGGAAAGAGCTAACGAGATTATTTTCTAAGATACATAAAATATTCAGGGAAACTCGGTTGAGTTTCCCTGTTTTTTTATTCAATTCTCGACGAGGTTTGTTTTCTATATATAATATAAAGGTAGAGTTTTACGTCATATATCGTCGGAGCTTGTCAATTGCGCCCTTTTCAAGCCTTGAAACCTGGGCTTGAGATATGCCGATTTCCTCGGCAATTTCCATCTGCGTTCTGCCCTTGTAAAAGCGTCTTTCCACTATATTCAGCTCTCTTGGCGAGAGCTTTTTCATTGCCTCGCGAAGTGAAATGCTTTCCACCCAGCTTTCATCCGACTCGTTTTCATCGGCAAGCTTGTCAATAACGTAAACGGTGTCATCTCCGTCGCCATATACCGAATCAAATAGCGAAATCGGCTCGACGATTGCCTCCATAGCCTCGCTGACAGCCTTCTCGGGTACTTCAAGACGTGTGGCAATCTCGGAAATCGTCGCCTCTCTTTGCTCGGTGCGAGAAATTTCTTCCTTTGTTTGCAGAGCGCGATATGCCAGGTCTCGCATACCTCTGGAAACGCGCACGGCGTTGTTGTCGCGCTGATAACGTCTAATTTCACCGATAATCATCGGCACAGCATAGGTGGAAAAACGCACGTCCATATCAAGATTGAAGTTATCTATGGCTTTGATAAGTCCGATGCATCCCACCTGGAACAAATCGTCAAGCGCTTCCCTTTTGGGATTGAATCTGCCGATAACACTAAGCACCAAACGCAGATTTCCCATTACGAGTCTGCTTCTTGCCTCGTTATCTCCGCCTCGGGCTTTTACCAACAGCTCCTTTTTCTCCTCTTCCTTTAAAGTCTCAAGCCTTGACGTATCTACTCCGCAGATTTCGACCTTGTTTATTCGCATACATTACCCCACAATTTTTTCTGTGAGGTTAGTATTACCGTTTTATATTAAAATAAACCAAAAGTGTAATTTTTGTCTATTTTAGTTTACAAAAAAAGCGCCTCGAGCTTGTCGAGACGCTTTTCTTATGTATTAGATAGGATTGCCGTTTTTATCGAAGAGAGGAAGGGGCGCAAGGTATGTAATATCGGTTCTGCCGATTGCATCGCCCTCTGCAAGTATAGTCATCTTGCCAACGATTTCACCGCCTGCCTGATTGACGAGATTTTCAAGAGAAAGGAGCGAGCCACCTGTGCTGATAACGTCGTCAACGATAAGCACTCTCTTGCCCTTCATAAATTCAGCGTCGTCACCATCAATGTAGAGTGTCTGCACTGCGCCTGTGGTGATAGACTTGGTCTTGCACTCAAGAACATTCTTCATATAAAGCTTAACAGACTTTCTGGCGAGGACGTATCTGTTCTCACCAAGGCAGGATGCCATAGCGTGAACAAGGGGAATGCCCTTGGACTCTGCGGTAAGAAGCACGTCGTGCTCGGGAGCAAGCTTTGCAAGCTCCTCTGCGCATCTCTCAGTAAGCTCAACGTCACCGAAAAGCACAAATGCGCCTATGTAAAGCTCGTCACTGATAGGACAAAGAGGCAAATCTCTCTCAAGTCCTGCAACCTTCATCTTATAAAACATAACAAGTTTCTCCTTGTGATTTATTACCCTTATATTATAGCACTAATTGGTTATCTTTTCAAGTATTTTCATCAAAAACATCCTAAATTGGAAATTTATTGCTTCAAATAAAACCGCCGCATTGCTGCGACGGTTTATTTTCAGTTTAAGCGTGTCAAACCAAGGATTCGTTATTTGTAGAAATCGTGGTTGCCTATGGTGAATGCATATTCACGTGTTTTGGGAATCCAGGATGACGTTGCGAGGGCGGTATTCAGGAAGAAAAACGCTCCGTCTGACACGTCATAGCCCTCGAGGCAGATTTTTGCTGCCAGGGTTGCGCTATATCCTGGGGTATTGTAGATTGAGCCGTCGAGGACGGGGCTGAACTGAACTCCGTACTTGCGGTCAAAGATTACTCCGTAAATTGTGTTTGGGTAATATGCTGATTTTACTCTATTAAGAACTACGTTTCCAACGGCTATTTGTCCGATGAGAGCCTCGCCCCTGCTCTCCGCGTGAATAATTCTCGCAAGCCAGAAAACCTCGTCACTTCTATAAAATTTATCGGCACTAAGCAGCGGCTTGTAATTGCCTGTGATACCGATTTTGCTTGTAGTAGCATCAACCTTCATACCAACTGCCTTGGCTAATATAGTTACAGGAATATACATTCTGCCGTCGCTCATAATAACGTTTGGCGTGGTGCTGAAGAGGGCGCGGCCGTTAGCGTATGTAACGTAACAGCCGTTACCTGCCGTAATTTCAAGGCCGTTTGCCTTCATTGTTGACGTCTTTGTGCTTGAATCATAGCTATAAGAGCTACCCGAAATAGCCGAAGCCGCCTGCCTGAACGGAATATATACTACTCCGTTAATGATTATGCCATTTACGCTCAAGGTCTTATTGCCTATTGTAACTGCAGGTCTTGTGTAGCTCCAGACATTCTTATTTGCAACGCTTTTCAGGTGCTTATAGACTCTGCCGTTAACATCCAGGCTAATATTGGTCGCTCCCAGCGAATTTGGGGTTACTACCGCAGCGCTTGCTGCCGTTGCACCAAGGCTCAGCATCACACTTAGAAGCAGCGACGCCGACACAACTTTCATATTTGTTTTCTTCATTTTTTACCTTCCTTTCTTGTAAACTGTAAAGCAATTATACCATACCCCCTACCCCCATTTCAATGGATAAATAATGGGCTCCGTGGCTGATATTACCATAAAACGCCTATATTTTGATGATAATTGTTTGTATTTTACAGTTTTGCATAAACTTAGGAAGAATAAAAAAGCGTCTGCCAATAGGCAGACGCTTTACTTTTAGCTTATATTACTTAGCCTCGGACTCACCAGCCACGGGGGTAAGCTTAACGATTGCGGTCTCAGCGCCGTCTCCACGACGGGGACCCATCTTATAAACCTGTGTATAACCACCGTTTACGTTTGCGTAAGCGGGAGCGATTACACTGAAGAGCTTCTTTGCTACATCTTCCTTGGTGATATAAGCAAGAGCTGCGCGGTAAGCAGCGAGGTCGCCCTTCTTACCGAGGGTGATCATCTCGTCAACCTTTGCGGAAACTTCCTGCGCTCTGGTGTAGGTAGTTTCGATCTTGCCGGTTTCAAGGAGAAGAGTTACCATGCCACGAAGCATAGCCTTACGCTGTGCAGTAGTTCTGCCAAGCTTTCTCATCTTTATATCCTCCTATAAAATCAATCTTAATCTTCGTCTCTCTTCAGGGAAAGTCCTAAAGAAGCGAGCTTCTGGATAACCTCTTCGAGAGATTTACGTCCAAGGTTACGAACCTTGATCATATCCTCTTCAGAACGGTTAATCAAATCCTCGACAGTATCAATGCCTGCGCGCTTCAAGCAGTTGAAGCTACGTACAGACAAGTCAAGTTCCTCAATGGTCATCTCGAGTACTTTTTCTTTCTTTACTTCTGCTCTGTCAACCATAATGTCTTCGCCGTTCTTTGCAACGTCGGACATTTCAATGAAGAGCCTGAGGTGCTCGTTGAGAACCTTGGCGGCGAGGGACACCGCTTCCTGCGCACTGATGGTTCCGTTTGTAAGAACCTTCATAGTGAGCTTATCATAGTCGGTAATGTTGCCCACACGGGTATTTTCAACGTTATACTCAACCTTGTAAACAGGGGTGAATATAGAGTCAACGAAAATAAGACCTATGGGTGCGCCAAGATTAGCGCCAACCGTTGCAAGATAGTTCTGCTTGTTTACGTCAGAGGGAACGTAGCCGCGACCTTCATCGAAGGTGATCTCCATATAGAAGCGCGCGTTCTCGCTAACTGTGCAGATATGATGCTCGGGGTTGTAAATTACAAGGTCAGCATCATGAGTGATGTCGCCTGCGGTAACATTACAGGGGCCGGTTACGTCGATTACAACGGTCTTAGGCTCGTTGCACTCAAGCTTCGCTACAATGCCCTTTACGTTAAGAACGATTTCGGGAACGTCTTCCTTAACTCCGTTACAAGCGGAGATCTCGTGAAGAACACCGTCGATCTTAATGCTGGTTGCAGCATAACCGGGGAGTGTGGAGAGGAGTACTCTACGAAGGGAATTTCCGAGAGTGATACCATAACCTCTTACGAGGGGCTCTGCCACGAAAATTGCTTCATTGCCGCTCTCGGAAACCGAGTTAGCGGTAATATTGAACTTCTCTATTGCGTTCATCATTTTGGTTTTCCTCCTATTAAAATTTTTGTGCTCTCTTTCGAGAAAATTGTAACAGATACTGTGCGAAGAATATGAAAGATAAATCTTTCAGTATTCTTACGCTCGGTATCGGAGGGATTACTTGGAATAGAGCTCGACGATAAGCTGCTCTTCGAACTCGAAGTCGATATCGTCTCTTGCAGGAAGAGCTACAACCTTGGTAACTGCATTCTGAGCATCGTTCTCAAGCCACTTAGGAGTGGTTGCAGTTGCAAGACCCTCGATAAGAGCCTTAATCTTTACGCTTTCCTTGCTTGTTTCCTTAACGGCGATAACGTCACCAGCCTTAACGAGAATAGAGGGAATGGTTACCTTCTTGCCGTTAAGAGTGAAGTGTGCGTGAAGTACGAGCTGACGAGCTTCCTTTCTGGATGCTGCCATACCCATTCTATAAACTACGTTGTCAAGTCTTCTCTCGAGAAGGATAAGAAGGTTCTGACCGGTAATGCCATCCATCTTCTCAGCCATTTCGTAGTAGTGCTTGAACTGACCTTCAAGTACGCCGTAGTAACGTCTTGCCTTCTGCTTCTCACGAAGCTGCTTGCCGTATTCTCCGACCTTCTTACGAGCCGCGCCGTGCTGACCGGGAGCTGTGCTTCTGTGATCAAAAGCGCACTTACCGTTGGTGCAACGTTCGCCCTTCAAATAGAGCTTGCAGCCTTCACGGCGGCACATTTTACAGTTAGGACCTGTATATCTAGCCATTTTACTTTTACCTCCCTTAAATTAAACGCGTCTGCGCTTAGGAGGACGACAACCGTTGTGAGGAATCGGTGTTACGTCCTTAATCATAGTAATTTCGAGACCTGCAGTTGCGAGTGCGCGGATTGCGGACTCTCTACCTGCTCCGGGGCCTCTTACGAGAACCTCAACAGTCTTCATGCCGTTATCAACAGCAATCTTACCTGCGTGCTCTGCTGCAGTCTGTGCTGCGTAGGGGGTAGACTTCTT
>JAZQWA010000108.1:0-3407 GCA_045632065.1 Eubacteriales bacterium
GGCAGACTACGAAACGACGGTCTGCACCGAGCATTGCTCGTCACTCTGGAGATGTACTCAAGAGGTCGAAGAGGCGCCCCTGCTAAGGGTGTAGGTCGGCTATACCGGCGCGAGAGTTCAAATCTCTCCATCTCCGCCAAATTTAAAACCCTTGAAAATGCTGGTTTTCCCAGTGTTTTCAAGGGTTTTTCTTATTTTCTCCGTATGTGTTTATATGCGTTTGTATGCGTTTGTATGAGTATTTCAGAGGGTCAAAAAAGGGTCAAGCCTTTTGTTTTTCTCCCTTAATGATAAGTCTTGATAAAAGTTGATAAAAAATGATAAAAGATGATAAGCTGTGAGAATGAAACCGTGATATAATTGTAGTGTCGAGAGGTGGGACCCAGCGGTCCTCCTACCACTGCTTGGATAATCCCTTCCTCTCGGCACCTCCGTATCGCGGAGTGGAACAGCTGGAGTGTTCGCCCGGTTCATAGCCGGGAGGTCGTGAGTTCGAGTCTCACCTTCGCAACCAACAACACGCTTAAGGTCGCGTGTTCTGTGATGCTCAATGTGTCACCTCCTTTCCATGATAAGTGCAGCCGAAAGGCAAGCAAGTGTTACACTCCCCTTTGACGAGGGGCGCAAGGCTTGCACCCAGAAATAGAAGCACTCGGGTAAATACCGAGTGCTTTTACTATTGACAAAACTACGGAGGTATGCTACAATGGCAACACAGGATAAAAACGGATGCTTGCATAGTGAAGAAAATGGAAGGTTTATAAATAAAACTGATACCGAAATATTCGAGGCGATGTGTAAAGTTTTTCGCGTAGACGATAATGTTAAAGACAAGAGAAAAGCTTTGATTCGTAAAGTTAGCAAAGATATAAGAATAACAGCTCGTGAAAATTGGGTTGATAGAAATTTCGGACAATTAGAAGATTATCACAGGGATAATTATGCTAACTCTATATTAAGACCTTCGATATTTGTAAACCCTAATCACTGGTCAAGATTACAAACAATGTTTTCCGATTATCATAGAGGTGCGTCTAAGCCCAAAGAGAAAAACGGAACAATATACTTTAATGTCGATAATTCTTTGTACTTGACCGAGGGGGCATATCCATACTTTCGTGTATATGACCACATATCATTTTCGAACACATTTGTGTTGGAAGAATTTTTGAAGGAGTTATAGTATGGACGATAACAAAGAGGTAATCCTTGAGTTGTGCCGAGAACTGAAAGACCTTTGTCGCGAGAAAGGCTTAGACGGAGAGGAAATTTTCATAATAGGTTGTATGACAAACGACGCAAAAACCGTAGCCAAATATGGAGAAGAGATGGCTTTCAAAATGGTTATAGAAGCTATTAAACTTTGTAATAATGATTCTGAAATGATTTTTTATGCCGTAGAACGTGTATTAGGCATAAGATAAAAGAATCAATAGCAAAGCACCCACCCTTACCGGGCACGGGTGCTTTTATTTTTACCCAAGTACAAATACTTATAAGGAGGTATAATAGGGATGTCAAATAGTATTAGTACTAATAAGAGTACAAAAAAAGATAAAGTTAACGATAACAATAGCACTACCAACGACAACGCCAAGGAGACCGACATCCTGGATGCCATAGAGCCTGCCTCCTGCTTCGATAAGATCAAGACGCGCGGCAGACCAAAACTCAAACTCAACGCGACAGGTATTAAGGTTGTGGAGGCTCTTGCTATGGTTGGATGCACTCATGAGGAAATCGCAGCTTGTCTCAACACCACAAAGGACACGCTTTTAGCCGAGCACAACAACGATGCTTTTTCGATGGCATCTAAAAACGGGCGCGAGAAGGGGAAGATGTCTCTACGCCGCACACAGTTTAAACTTGCCCAGGAGTCCGCATCAATGGCTATATGGCTCGGAAAGCAGCTCCTCGGTCAATCCGATAATCCTGAGGACGGAGGCGACGAGGACGATAAGCTTAACGTTATTATCTCATTTGAGGACACATCAAAATGAGCAACGTTATAACACGAATTTCGCCGCTTTACGCGCCGCTTGTTGATCCTAAGGTGGAGGAAATCGTCGAAAGCTCCGGGCGTACTACGGCTAAATCCACGAGCAACGAGATAATAGCTGTACAGCTCATGACGCAAAGCAAATATAACAACGGCTGGTACTGTCGTGCTGAGAAAAGCGATATTCGCTCCACAATATTCACATCAATGATTTCCACCATCCAAATGATGGGCCTTGAAAAGAAATTCACATGGTCGCTCTCGCCCTTGCAGATCAAATGCAAGAAAACGGGGGCGATTTGTTATTTTAGCGGAATCAACGGAAAGACGGATGACGATGTCACAGCCACAAAGGGATTTACACCTCAATATAAGACCCTTGCCTTCTGCATACTCGACGAGGCGGACCAAGTTAAACACGAGAATCATATCACGGCGTGGAAGACTACTGCAACACGCTTTTTGCTTCCTCAGGCTAAGGTTATATATGCTTATAACCCTCCCATGAATAAAAATCACTGGGCACACCGATTCTTCGGAGACAAAGTTAAAAACGGTGCGACCAAGATATACGCTACCTGGGAAGACATCCGCGGCTTGCTTTCGCAACGCGTTATAGATGATATTTTAAAATTCAAGCGCGACGACCCAGACTATTACCGGTACTGGTATCTTGGAGAGGCGGTTAACTTCCAAGGCATGGTTTACCCACAGTTTTCACGCGAGAAGCACGTTATAAACATCTGGCATTATTTGTCCGAGCATCCGCAAGAGCGCATAACAGAAGTTATCTACGGACTCGACGAGGGTACCGTTAACGATAGCACTTGCGTGACGTGTTTAGGAATCCTTCGTAGTGGTCGTTCGGTGGTCCTTGATTGCTTGGAGATAGACCCTCTCAAAATAGGGCAACAGTCACCGGCGGAAACGTCCCGACATCTGCAGCGCTTTATCCAAGTCTGTAATGGTCGTTTCCCCTTCTTGCAACATGTGCGCCGCAGATGGATTTTCGAGTGTGCCGAAGGCGGACAGATGCTCCGCTTGCAGTTCATTCAGGACACAGGAGAAGATACGGTACTGGTCACTCAAAAGAGCATACTCGGAGACGTTAAGCGAGTTAGATCGATGCTCTCGGAGGGACTTTTACTCTTCCACGATGCCCCCGATGTAACCACGAGTATACTTATTCAGGACATCGAAAATTACGTGTTTGACGAGAAAACGGGTGATATCAAGAAACAACAACGAGACGATACTATTGATTCTCTCGAATATGCAACTAAATTATATTTTAATCTTCCCGTATAAGGAGGTAAGAAACTATGGAATACACAACAGCTCTTGTTAACGCGCCGTCTCGTAAGCTGTTCGCACCGATGTTCCGGGCGCGATGGCAGAATATGCAGAA
>JAZQWA010000109.1:0-30922 GCA_045632065.1 Eubacteriales bacterium
CACACTGTCGGGCATCACAACGCTGGTAAGCGAGCTGCAACCCTCGAACGCCCAGTCTCCAATAGAGGTAACGCCCTCTGGTATCACAATGCTGGTAAGCGAGCTGCAACCGTGGAACGCATAGTATCCAATAGAGGTCACGCTATCGGGTATCTCAATGCTGGTAAGAGCGCTACACCATTCGAACGCATCGTTTCCAATAGAAGTCACGCTGTCGGGTATTACGAAACTCTTGTCAGTTTTGCCGATAGCATACTGAATTAAGGTCTTTCCGTCTTTTGTATAAAGATTTCCGTCTATTGATTTATAATTCGGATTATTAGCATCAACAGTTATACTTGTAAGCGAAATGCAAAAATCGAACGCCCAGTTTCCAATAGAGGTCACGCCCTCTGGTATCACAATGCTGGTAAGCGAGCTGCAACCGTGGAACGCATAGTATCCAAAAGAGGTCACGCTGTCGGGTATCACAATGCTGGTAAGCGAGCTGCATTCATGGAACATATAGTCTCCAATAGAGGTCACTCCATCGGGTATCACGATGCTGATAAGCGCGCTGCAACCACGGAACGCACGATCTCCAATAGAAGTCACGCTGTCGGGTATCACAATGCTGGTAAGCGCGCTGCAACACCAGAATGCAGCGGCTCCAATAGAGGTCACGCTGTCGGGTATAAATATGCTGGTAAGAGAGTAGCAATAGGAGAACGCCTCGTCTCCAATAGAGGTCACGCTGTCGGGTATAAATATGCTTGTAAGTGAGCTGCAACCACGGAACGCAGAGGAACCAATAGAGGTAACCTTGTATCCGTCAATATATTCGGGAATCTCAAGCTCGGTACCTGTGAAGCTGCCAATGCCTGTGACGGTGCAGGTTTTGCCGTCTGGGTTAACCTCGTAGAGAATACCGGGGTTTTCGACATACTCAATGATTTTCTCCTCGGTTTTCACACCACATGTAAGGCAAGTCTTGTACTTATATCCGTCAGATGCTTCGGTAGGTACGCTCTCAACAATCCAGTCGCTTGAGGTGTGCTCACAGCCGATAATGCTGCCGTCGTTATCAGGCTTGTTACACGAGCCAAGCGTCAGCGCAAGCATAACGGTCATAATCAAGAGAAGCAATAGACTTTTTTTCATAATACACTTCCTTTCGGAAATATTTAATATTAAAAATCATTATACCACCAATTCAGACTTTAGTCAAGCGACAAAATCCGCTTATGCAACCTGCACAAAGCTCGAAGTGGTGTCAGGTCGCATTTTTGTAACCCAACCATACTTACAGAGCCGAAAATTTTTGCTAAAATGGTCTCAAACGACAAAAAAAGGAGACTTTAAATTGGCAAAAAGAAGAATGTTTTCGATAGAAATTATGGAAAGTGATGCATTTTGCTCGTTTCCCGCGTCGGCGCAGAGCTTATATTTGCACCTTTGTATGAACGCTGACGATGAGGGATTTGTGGATAAGTGGAAAAGTATTCTCCGCTACCTCGGTGTAAAGCGCGGGATGCTCGACTTCTTGATAAACGCAGGCTACGTCATAGTCTTTGGCGAGGACGTGCTGCTTATCGCTGATTGGCGCCGACACAACACCATAAGGCTTGACAGATACTCGAAAAGCTCGTACGTACACCTCTTAAACACCTTGGACGTACTGCCGAATGGTAGATATATCAAGGCTTTCGGGGATTTTTTGGCAACCCAAGATAAATAAAGCAAAGATAAGAAAATATAAGTAAAGACAAGCAAAGTAAAGCAAAGATAAGCAAAGAAAAAACAATTACTACTACCAATAACAAACAATCATTTCTTATATAGCGCTTACGCTTAATCCGCTTCCGCTTTTATTTTTGCCCACAGGCGAAAATCTTAAATATTTTAAATATTTTACTTTACAAACGTGGGTGTTTATGATATAATGGAAAAAAGCGTAATTTGCGCCGAATTTTTACGAGGGGAGCCGTGATAAAATGAGAATTGATAAGCTTTTGTCCGAGCTGGGCCTTTGCACAAGGCGCGAGGCTGCGAAGATTGCAAAAAGTGGCGGAGTTTTAGTTGACGGCGCGCCCGTAAAGGACGTCTCGGCTCATATCGACCCCGAGGCGCAGAGAATTACCTTCCTTGGTCGAGAGGTGGAGTATAGTCAGTACGTCTACGTTATGCTGAACAAGCCCCAGGGCTACGTCAGCGCCACCGACGACAGAAGTCTGCCTTACGTTACCGAGCTTTTGCCCGAGGAGCTTCGAAAGAGGGAGCTTTTCCCAGTCGGCAGACTTGATAAGGACACGGTAGGGCTTATGATTCTTACAAATAACGGCAAACTCGCCCACTCGCTTCTGTCCCCGAAGCATCACGTGGAAAAGGAGTATTATTTCACCGCAGCCGAGCCGCTGAAAATAGGCGCAGAGGAGTCATTCCGAGAGGGAGTTGTGCTTGCCGACGGCTACGAGTGTAAGAGCGCAGGGCTTGTCCTTTCGCCCGACAGAAAATCGGGCAGGGTAACGCTCACCGAGGGCAAATATCATCAGATAAAGCGTATGATTGCCGCCCAGAATAACCGTGTGACAAGCCTTGAGCGAGTTAGGTTTGCCGAGATTACTCTTGACACCACGCTTGAGCGCGGAGAATGGCGTTTTCTAACCGACGAGGAGATAAAGGTGCTTGTTTCACAAGCGTGATATTCGCCGTTGGCGAGTGATATTTTCAGCTTTGCTGAAAGTGATATTTTTGCCTTTGGCAAAAGTGATATGCTCCCTTGGAGCGTGATAAAGTTTTTTTACCGCAAAAGCGGACTTGTATTTCAAAATTTGTATTTCAAAGTTGTATTTCAAAGGAGAACCAAATGGACATTTTAAAGACTCTTGCCGAGGAATTTAAAATCAAAGAGGAGCAGGTTAAGGAGACCGTTGCTCTTATCGACGAGGGAAACACCATTCCCTTCATTTCCCGTTATCGTAAGGAGGTTACAGGCGGACTTGACGACGCTACTCTCCGTGACCTTAACGACAGACTTAACTATCTTCGCAAAATGGACGAGCGCCGCGAGGAGATTTCTAACCTTATTGACGCACAGGGCAAGCTCACACCCGAGATTACCTTTGCGCTTAATAATGCCAAGACTCTCGTAGAGCTCGAGGATATATATCTTCCTTACCGTCCCAAGAGAAAGACTCGTGCATCGGTTGCACGTGACAAGGGACTTGAGCCTCTTGCAAACTACATTCTCGAGCAGAGAGACGCATACGACCCTGCAATCGAGAAGTACGCAGAGGAATTTATCGTTATCTCCGAGGAGAAGGACAAGGCAGTTCCCACTGCTGAGGCAGCGCTTGCAGGCGCCAGCGACATTATCGCAGAGGACATCTCCAATAATGCCGAGATCAGAAAGCTTCTCCGTGAATTTACAATGAGCCACGGCTCTCTTACTACAAAGGGTACTACCGAGGAGACCTCGGTTTATGAAAATTACTATGACTTCTCCGAGCCGATAAAGAAGCTTAAGGGACACAGAGTCCTTGCTATCAACAGAGGTGAGAAGGAGGAGTTCCTTAAGGTTGTCGTAACCCTTAACCAGGAGGACGGCATCGCGCAGCTTGTTTCCAAGGTTATCACCAACAAGCAGTCACCCGCACTCTCTTACCTTATGGCTACCATTACCGACGCTTACGAGCGACTTCTGTTCCCCGCAATCGAGAGAGAGGTTCGTACAACCCTCTTTGACGATGCCTGCGAGGGCGCGCTTAAGGTGTTCTCCGAGAACCTTCGCAACCTTCTTCTTGCCGCTCCTCTGAAGGGCAAGACCGTGCTTGGCTACGACCCCGGCTACGCTCACGGCTGTAAGCTTGCGGTTGTTGATAAGACAGGTAAGGTGCTTGACACCGCGGTTATCTATCCCGTGAAGCCCAGAGAGGACATCGAGCGCTCCAAGGCCACCGTGCTTAGACTTGTAAACAAGCATAACGTTGACGTTATCTCTATCGGTAACGGCACCGCATCCCGTGAGTCCGAGGCGTTCATTGCAGAGCACGTTATCCGCGATGCATCCTGCCCCAAGACCGTTAAATACACCATCGTTTCCGAGGCTGGCGCGTCTGTTTACTCGGCATCCAAGGTTGCAACCGAGGAGTTCCCCGATTACGACGTAATGCAGCGTTCTGCTATCTCTATCGCAAGACGTCTTCAGGACCCCCTTGCAGAGCTTGTTAAAATCGAGCCTAAGGCAATCGGCGTTGGTCAGTATCAGCACGATATGAAGCAGGCACGTCTTACCGAGGCCCTCGGCGGAGTTGTTGAGGGCTGTGTAAACGGTGTTGGCGTTGACGTAAATACCGCTTCCTACTCGCTCCTTTCCTACGTTTCGGGTATTAACACCACCGAAGCCAAGAATATCGTTAAGTATAGAGAAGAAAACGGCGAGTTCAAGACCCGTTCCCAGATTCTCAAGGTTCCGAAGCTTGGCGAAAAGGCGTTCACCCAGTGCGCAGGCTTCCTTCGTATCCCTGGCGGTAAGCAGGTGTTTGACGCAACGGGCGTTCACCCCGAGTCCTACGCTATCGCAGAGGACCTTCTCAAGAGATTCGGCTTCACCACCGAGGACGTGAGAAATAACAACCTCACACTCCTCAGATTCAAGGCAGAGGAGTACGGGGTAGCAAAGCTTGCCCGTGAGCTTGGCTGTGGCGAGCCCACCCTCGAGGACATTATCTCCGAGCTTGAGAAGCCAGGCCGTGACATCCGTGACGACGCTCCCGCGCCTATCCTCTCCACCGACGTTCTCGACATCAACGACCTGAAGCCTGAAATGCAGCTTAAGGGTACTGTAAGAAACGTAGTTGACTTCGGTTGCTTCGTTGACATCGGAGTTCACCACGACGGACTTCTTCACATCTCCGAGATGAGCGATAAGTTCATCAAGCACCCCTCCGAGCTCTTCAAGACAGGCGACGTTATCGAGGTACGTATCAAGGACGTTGACGTTAAGAAGCACCGCATTTCCCTCACCAGAAAGGGTATGAATACTTCGAAGGCGTAATAGTGGATGCCATATTTGGTAAGACCGAAAATATATTTTAATATATTTCCTATCGCCGTTTGCGAGGCTTGACGTAGGTAACTACGTAGCGAAGCGGCCTTGGAGTGTTGAATAACAGTCCTGTGGACTGTTAGACCCCAAGGTGACCGAGCCGCAGCGAGAACTTGCGCCATCGCAAGCGGCGATTCTTCCACAAATCTGCCTATCCCCTTTCAAAGCGATGAGAAGTTAATTCGAAATTCGGAATTCAAAATTGATAAAAAAAGGACACCAAACGGTGTCCTTTTTGCGTATTCTGTAATGTTAAGTTGACAATTATACCACTATAAAGCTACAAGAGCCTGCGGGGAGGGCGTAATCTCCTGCTGAAATCTTGATGCCGTCGAGGCAGGGAAGCGAGTTGTTCTCACCAAGCTCAAGAGGCAGGCAATCGAGGAACATAACCTTGCTTCTCATTCCATTTTCACCCGTGAGGACGTAAATCTCTGCGTCCTTGGGAATGGAGACGGTCAGCTCTTCGGTGAGCGAGTTATTGATTACGAGATAGCAGTAGCCGTCATTGCCGTCCTTGCGTGAGTGGCAGTAGACGTGAGCGCCCTCGGTCTTGGGAACGTCGGCTCGATAGCAGGTGTTGCCCATAAGTCTTGTCCAAAGCAGAGCTGCAAAGTAGTTAGGTCTGGGATCAAAGCTGCCGTGCTGGAGGAAGCCGTAGTCGGAGGATGCGAGAGTGTTGTGGAATATAACGCCGTTTGTGAGGGTGCAGAAGCTGCCGAGCTCGTTCAGCGTTCTGAGAACGTCAAGATAGGTTGACGCCCATGTGTTTCCGCCGCCGCCTGCGTCACCCGATTCGGTAACCCACATCTCACCGCCCGGAACGTATTTATCTCTTGCAGGGATATTCATATAGCATATACCTGGCGCAACCTGGAGATATGCGTCGGTGTGAGCCGCCTCGGCAGGCCAGTGGCCGCTGGGCATCATACCTGCAAGACGCTCGGAAATGCCGTTGTAATAGTGATAGGAATAAACGTCCATCTTAACCTGATGACCGCGCATAAGGTCGTGAACCGTGCCCATTGTCATCATATTTCCGATGCCTGAGCCCATTTTTGAAATAGCAGAATCCTCATTATTCTCGCTCGTGTCGGTCATACCTGTGTTGCAAGGACCAACGATAAGACATTCAGGATAATTCTCTCTTACCCAGCCGTTTGCAATATCCTGATCGCGAACGTAGTCCTCGAAGGTGTAGCCGAGAGGAGCGCCCGAAACCTGAAGCATATTAGGTTCATTCATAAACTCGAAGGCGTCGATTTTTCCGCCAAGCTCGTCGGTAAGAGCAAAGAGCTTCTTAATCTGAGTAAGGTCGAGAGGAGCGCCGTCCTTATGGTCGCCTGCGCAGTTGGATGCGGAAGCGAGAAGCTTGCCGTCAACCGCCTTAACGAAGCCTAAAATATTAGCCCACTGCTGACGCGTAAGCACGCTCTGGTATCCCTCGGGAGCCTTGCCACCCGTCGTGCCGTCAAAATCGTAGTACGTCTTGGTCGCCCAAGTGCCCGAAACTCTGATCCATACAGAGCCGAGCTCCTTTGCAAGCGAAATAAGCTTTTCATTTGTGGTATCAATTGGAGGATAATACTGCATAAGTCCTGCCATGGCAGTATGATTCTGGAATCCGCCCTCAAGCTTGGGGAATTCCTCCGTTCCGGCAATCTGAGCATCGGTGTACGCCTTCCAGAAGGTTCCGCCTGTAACCTCGGTCATCTCTACGTTGTATGAAACGAGGCGGGGATTGATTTCACGAATAGGCGTAAGCCCACTGTCTGCCAGCTTAAGATAATGCGCCATTTTTTTATATCTCCTTTTTGCATTTTTTCTTTATTATACTACATTTTCGATATGTTTGTCAATAAAAAATCCACCCCGAGAGGGGTGGATTTTAAATGGTTAGTTAACGAAGTTTAATTCGTTGTAGGTCTTTGTGCCGTCAGCGTTTACAACTGCGAGAGCGCAGAATGCCCAATAGCTCTTATCGTTCCAGTTACAAGCCGCAAGCTCGAGAGTCACGGTCTGTCCTGCGTAAGCCTTAAGCCAGCTGTACTGGTTTGCGCTTGAGCAGTAGAGAGTAATAGTTGTGCTTGTAGTGGTAGACTTAAGATTAATAGAGGTGTAATAATCAGTCTCGATAACGTTTACGATAGCATTAACAACGAATACGGTAGTAGAGTAGTCGGTCATAATGTCGAGATTACGAAGCTCGTCAACGGTCTTGCCTGTTACGAACTTTGCGGTGGAGTACTCGTGGCTGCCGTAGTAGTTAGCGATTACCTCGCCCTCAACGATGCAGGACTCACCAAGGTAGCTACCGCTGTAGGGAGTCTTAACGTGGTGCTCTCTCATACCCTTGATGATAACCTCGTGGCCAATCTCGATTTCAGAGAAGATTGCAGCATCCTTAACGAGCACTGCGATAACGCTGCCGTCCTCACCGAAGAGGTAGAATGCGTTCTTGTTTACAACGGAGGGACCAACGATACCCTTAACGATAACCTCAGTGTCCTCTGTTGCCACGATAGCGTCTGCAACGCTAATGTAATCAACATCAACATTAGGAATAACGGTGATTTCGATAGTCTCGGAGTAGGTGTACTCGCCATAGGTAGCGGTAACGGTTACGGTAGCCTTGCCTGCATTTCCGCAGTGGAAGGTAACAACACCGGGAGTGTCGGTGGTGAAGTAAACAACCGCCTCATCAGAGGAGGAGTATTCAATAGTAGCGCCCTCAAAGCCGAGAAGCTCGGAGCTTACCTGTGCAGAAAGCTCAAGCGCAGGGTCACCGGTGTACTGATTGCTGAAGTTAACTACACCGTGATACTTAACTGCGTACTCTGCGGTCTTTGTAAGGTCGAAGGTGTAGCCCTCGTCGATAACCTGAATGGGAAGAAGTCTGAAGAAACACTCGGTAGCGCTGGACTTTGCATTCATACAGGTGAGGTAAACGGTGCAAATCTTGCCGTCGAACTCGTCGAGCCAAGCGAAGTCATTACCGTTGCACTGGGTATAGGTGTAAGCACCTGTCTCACCGTCGATGTCGAAGAAGTAGTAGTTAGTGAAGCCGTTGCCGGGAACCTTCTTAACAAGAGCGTTAACCTTGTAGATCTTGTTGGTGATGTCCTCGGTTACGGGAGTGTCGAGCATATCCTTAACGGTGCTCTCGGTAATCCAGCTCTTGTCGAAGTCAACCACGCTCTTGTCAAGAGAAAGCATGGTAGCAGCCTCAAGCTGATTTGCGCCCTTGTAGCCGAACTTTGCAGCGCTTTCAGTCTCTGTGCCAAGCACCCAATAGGTCTTGGAGGCTGCAACCTTAACGGTGTTACCAATCTGAACCTGACCTGCAAGGTCCTGGTCGTGTATGTAGATAGAGGAGGTGGAGTCAACGATAACAACACCTGTGGGCTTCAAGCCGTTTGCATAAGCGATACGAGCAACAACGCCCTCAACAACTACGAGCTTGCCAACCTCAGCATCTCTTGCCTCGGCTACGGTCATCTCGGTGTAATCGGTAAGATCAAAGTCTACCTCGGGAGTCTTGAACTCGATAAGACGAGCGTTCTTAACCTGGGGAGTGCCGCCAAAAACGCTGAGAATGCAGTGAAGAAGCACCTCATCGCCCTTTACGGGAGTGCTTTCCATTTCGTTGAACTTAAGCGCGCCGTCGTGGGAGTATGTGCCGTAAACGTAAATCTCGCCTGTGCCGTCCTCAATGGTCATCTCGCCATATTGGGGATTAGAGAGAGTCTTTACAGTAGCGCGGATGTAGTAGCGCTCGGTTGTGCCGTCGGGATTAGCCGACGCAATCTGAATTGCCTCTGCAATAGTGATGGGGCAAATCTCGCCGCACTTGTCGCACTTACCCTCGGTCTTGGACTCGTGCTGGCAAGCAGTGCTCTGATTGTCGTCGTTCTGGTTGTCATTCTTGCCATCGTCTGTGGTGTTATCGGGTGTCTCGTCGGTGGTATCATCCTTGCCGAAGGGAAGGGCAGAGCAGGATGCTATGGAGAACATAGACACTACAACAAGAAGCATAGCAATAAGACGAATAAGCATGGTCTTTGTGTTGTTCATTGGTGTTTTCTCTTTCTTTTTTTATTTTACCGAGCATATTGTATCATGTATACCGACAAAAGTCAACATAAATATGTATTTAGCATCCATAAATATATTAAACTCTCTTGATAAATACCTTCGGGTGTGCTATAATGATATAAAATGTCGACAAAGGCTTATTGCCTTTTTCGCGGCTGAGGATTCAGCCGAACAAAAAGCCGTGATGGCTTTTTGCATCTATATCATTGCAACAGAAATCGACAAATTTCATAATGAAATTTGTTCGCAAATCATAGATTTGCCGTCGAAATTTTCTAATTTCGACTTTCGATTGTCGTTATAATTTAGTAAAATGGGTACTTTTGTTAATAAAAGGAGGAAAGCGAGTATGGAAAAGAATAATCTCAAAGCCTGGCTGTATCTTTTGCCGTCGATGCTTTTTATCGGCGCGTTTATGGTATATCCGCTCTTTGACGTGCTTATTTATTCCTTTGAGGAGGGCTTTAATTTCGCTTCCCAAACTCATTTTGGTATCGGATTTTATAATTACGGCTACGTTCTGCGCGACCCATATTTTCTGCAGGCGATAAAGAATACGCTTATACTCGTATTAATCACCGTGCCTGTGTCTACTGCGCTGTCTCTGCTTATCTCTGTGGGACTTTCTTCCATAACGAAGCTCCGTCAGCTCTTCCAGACCATATATTTCCTGCCTTACGTTACCAACACCCTTGCGGTTGGTATGGTATTTATGATTTTGTTCAAGCCAACGGTTTATAACGACGGACTTGTGAACACTATTATCACCGCATTTGGCGGCACTGCCGTTGACTTTATCGACGGACCCTACTGGGCTAAGATGCTTGTGCTTTGCCTCTATACCGTGTGGATCGTTATGCCCTTTAAAATTCTGATTTTCACAAGCGCCATAGCCTCCGTGCCCGATACATATTATCAGGCGGCGAGGATTGACGGCACCTCGAAGGGCAGAATGTTCAGCCGTATCACCCTGCCTATGATTTCACCCTCCATTTTCTATCTCGTGATTACAGGCTTTATCGGCGCTTTTAAGGCATATAGCGACGCGGTGTCGCTCTTCGGCTCGAATCTTAACTCGGCTGAGATGAATACCATCGTCGGCTACGTTTACGATATGCTTTACGGCGACGGCGGAGGATATCCCTCCTTTGCATCGGCGGCGGCAATTATACTCTTTGCTATCGTGCTTACGATTACCTGCATTAACCTTATCGTGAGCAAGAAGCGCGTTCATTATTAAGGAGGCAGGCTATGGAAAATATGCTTAAAAAACTGTCTGCCAATCAGAAGAATGCAAACGGCGCGTCATCTTCCAAAAAGCAGAGAGAAATTTCGCCTGCAAAAATCGTAATCTACGTTTTACTTGCAATTTGGGCGCTTATCGTGCTGTTTCCGTTCTATTGGATGATACTTTCGTCATTCAAGAGCTACGGCGACTACAATGGCGAGACCACACCGCAGTTTATTGCGACAAATCCCACCGTAAACAACTATATCACAGCCTTTACCTCGGTTCCGCTGCTTGATTATTTCCTGAACACCCTGATTTTCACCGTGGCAACCACCGCACTGATGCTTGTAATCATTATTCCTGCGGCATTTGCCTTTGCAAGACTGAATTTCAAGGGTAAGAACATCCTCTTCGTGCTCTATCTCTCGCTGATGATGATTCCCAGCGAGCTTATGGTTATCACCAACTTCGTTACAATAACCCAGCTTGACCTGCGCAATACCTTTACAGGCCTTATTTTGCCCTCAGTGAGCTCGATTTTCTACATTTATCTCTTAAAAGAGAACTTCGCGCAGATTCCCGACGAGCTTTACTATGCCGCAAAGGTTGACGGCACAAGCGATTTCAAGTATATGATGCGCGTTATGGTTCCTATGTGCAGACCCACCATTATCACCGTAACTATTTTAAAGGTCATCGAGTGCTGGAACTCTTACGTGTGGCCAAGACTTATCACCGACGACGAAAATTACTTCCTCGTCTCTAACGGCATACAGCAAATCCGTGAAAACGGCTTCGGTCGTGAGAACATTCCCGCCATGATGGCGTCTGTCGTGGTTATCTCGCTTCCTCTCATTATTTTGTTCCTTGTTTTCAAGAAGAAAATTATGGAAGGTGTCGCAAGGGGAGGTACAAAAGGATGAAAAAGTCAACTAAACTTGTCATTTTTCTCGTTTTTGCCATCATTTTCGCAACAATGCTTGCATCCTGCCATGGAGCAAGTGAGCTTGATGAGTTCGAAATTCCGGAGTCCTTTGACGAATCAAAGGAGTACGAAATCAGCTTTTGGGTTAAGATAGATAACAACACGGCTCAAAGGGATATTTATCTTGATGCTATTTCGGATTTTGAAAAAATATATCCGAATATCAAGGTAACTCTTCGTCAATTTTTCAATTATGACGATATATACAAGGAAGTGCTGACCAATATTCAGACCAAAACACCGCCAAACGTATGTATAACATATCCTGACCATATAGTTACCTACAATACAGGAGTTAATCTGGTTGTTCCTCTTGATGAACTTATGGCTGATGAAAAATACGGACTTGGCGGCTCGGAAATCAGGTTTAATTCGGTTAAAACAGAGGAAATTTACGAAAAATTCCTTCTTGAAGGTCAGATTGGGGGAAAACAGTACGCTCTTCCGTTTATGCGCTCCACCGAGGCGTGCTATATAAACGAGGATCTTGTTCGTGAGCTTGGGTATAGTATTCCCGAGGACGGAATGATTACCTGGGATTTCGTCTTTGAGGTTAGCCGCGCTGCGCTTGTCCCCAAGGATTATGATGAGGACGGAAATCCCATTTACGTCAACGGTCAGAAGGTAATGGTTCCTTTTATCTACAAATCTACCGACAATATGATGATACAGATGCTAAAGCAAAAGGGATATGGTTACTCTACCGACGATGGAGAAATTCTGTTGTTTGGTGATGATACAAAGCAGATTCTTTATATGCTTGCGGAAGAGAGAAAAGCGGGCTCATTTACCACCTTTGATATAGAAAATGCGTATCCGGGAGACCTTATCAACCAGGGTAAATGCATTTTTGGCGTTGATTCTACCGCCGGGGCAACCTGGATTGGAACAAATGCGCCTAACGTTGATATAGACAGAGAGCTGATTACCGATTTTAATTTGAGGGTTACGCCTATTCCGCAGTTCGACACTCAAAATCCTAAAATGATTTCACAGGGTCCCTCGATATGTCTATTTAACAGCGACGATAACGATGAGGTTCTCGCATCATGGCTGTTTATGCAGTTTTTGCTGACAAACGAGGTGCAGGTTGCATATTCACAGACCGAGGGCTATGCTCCTGTTACCAGCAAGGCGAGAAATACTCCCGAATACGTTGACTATCTGAGCCGCGGCGGCGAGGACAACGGACTTTATTATAAAACCAAAATAGATGCTACCAGACTCTTGCTTGACAACGTGGATAACACCTTTATTACACCCGTGTTCAACGGCTCGGCATCTCTTCGTAAATCGGCAGGCTGGATGATTGAGGATATCGGAAAATCTGTTGACCGAAAAATTGAGATTAACGATAATCACATGCAGAGCACCTTTAAAAAAGCTCAGTCGATGTTTAAGGTAAAGGAGCTGTGGGGCAAGCGTGAGCTTGGTAAAATGCCCGCAACATCGGTTATTCTTATTTCATCCATAGGCGTAATATGGGTAGGAATGGGCGTATATGTAGGCATACAATGCTATAAGAGATATAAGAAACGAAAAGATTAAATCAAAATTTTAGAGAAATTCTTGACTTATTTGGATTTTTGTGTATAATATATCTTGTACTTAAGGTACGAATTATTTTTAAATTAAGCGCTTATAGCGCAAAAGGAGAAAAAATGAAAAGATTATTAGCTTTTGTTTTGTTAATCGCGACACTCGCGCTTGCTATGGTTGGCTGCAATAACGGCAAGCAGGATGATAATACCCCCAAGGTTGATCCTAACGCAAAGTCCGAGGGTACTATGACCTACGAGCAGTACGCTGCGGCTGAATTGGACGCCGCTGTTGTTATCGAGGGCTTCGTTCAGGCTAAGCAGTCCTGGTGGGATAACAAGGCTACCATATATCTTCAGGATGGCGACGGTGCATATTTCGTATACAATATGACCTGCACAGAAGAGCAGTACAATCAGCTTGTTAAGGGAACCAAGATCAAGGTTACCGGCTTCAAGACTCAGTACCACGGTGAGATTGAGGTTGACGAAGGTGCTACCTTTGAAATCATCCCCGGTGACACTTGGGTTGCTCCTGTTACCGACGTAACAGCACTTCTCGGTACAGATGACCTTATTAAGAAGCAGAATATGTTTGTTTGCTTCAAGGGTATGACCGTTAAGGCTATCACCTTTAAGGGTGGCGAGCCCGGTGACGATATCTACGTTACTCTTACCTACAACGGCGCAGATTACGATTTCTGTGTTGAAAGATACCTTACCGCTCCCGACACTGCAGTATATCAGGCAGTAAGCGCTCTTACCGCAGGTCAGGTTATCGACGTTGAGGGCTTCCTTTACTGGTATGATGGCCCCAACACCCACATCACTGCAATCACAGTTAAATAATTAAAACCAAAAGGCTTGGAGTGAAATGCTCCAAGCCTTTTTTAGCATATTACTTGAAGCATTTTGGCTTCAAGCCTTTTTTACATAATTCAATCAAGCTTGGAGTATTACGCTTCAAGCCTTTTTTGCATATTACTTGGAGCATCTCGCTTCAAGTTTTTTTGTTTTTATCCCGACGTCCTCTTATGCCGCAAGGTTTATGTTGGTGATAGCCGCCTCTCTTGGCAGAGTCAAATCCACCGTAATGTATGCCGCGGTGTAGGACTCGCTCTCAACCTCTCTGCATTCGTATGTAACACCGTAATCCTTTGTGTAGGTAACAATATACTTTTTCATAATGTCCTCCTTATAAATCCTTCAAAACCATTACTGCTTCACCCTGTATGATGAGCCTTGCGCGGTCAGCGCCGCTGATAACTATTGGCTCCATTTCGTCATTTTCGGGGATAAGGTAGATTTCATTAGCATCCTGCTTGTATCTTTTCAGCGTCGTCTCGGCGCCGTCGTAGAGAAAGGCGGCTATCCGCCCCTGGCGCACGCTCTCGCACCTTTTGATAAGCACCAGGTCACCGTCGTCAATGCCTGCGTTTATCATAGAATTACCCCTTGCTCGAAGCAAGAAGAAATCACCCTGTCCGATAAGGGCAGTAGGCATCCTAATGCTCTCAAGCTCGGCATCGCACACCTCGTTAAGCGCTCCGCAGGGAATAGAATTACCCATCAGCACAGGGCTCGTACCCTCACTGGCTCCACGCATGTAGTCGGTGATAATTCCTCTGTGGCCGTCATAGTCAATCTCGCCACGCTCTGAAAGCTCACGAAGATATCTCTGCACAGTTGGTCTGGAAATTCCCGTTCCTGCCTCGATTTCTCTTGTGGAAGGCGATCTGCCGACGTCGTCAAAATATCTGTTAACGAAATTCAAAATCGTAGAATAATAAGCAGCGTTTCTTGATCTCATTTTGCCCTCCATTTTCTAATTGAGCCGTTTGGCTCATTTAAATTATAGCGTATTTTTGACTGTTTGTCAATAGCTTTTTTAAAAAAGTTGAAAAATTTTTATTTTCCGAAAAATATGGCAAAACAGGGCATTTTAACCCCAAAAAGCGCAAAAAAGAGGGCAGTCGGGAATTTCACCCGACCGTCCTCGTGCGTTTTATATTAAACTAAAGCTTTCTGTAAAGTGGAAATGGTCTGCGTAGCCTACCGAGAGCGTGAACTCTCCGGGCTCGGAAATGAATCGACAGTCAGCGGTCCAGAAGCGAAGCTGTGGCTCGGTAATTTCGAACTTAACCTCACGGCTCTCGCCTGGCATAAGAGCAATTTTCTCAAAGGCAACAAGCTCCTGCACAGGTCGCACCGCAGAGCTTACCTTGTCGCGTAGATAGAGCTGCACGACCTCTCGACCGAGGCGCTCACCGGCATTTTTAACCCTTACGGTAACGGTAATTTTGCCGTCCTTGTCCATTTCTTTTGCGTCGAGCGTCATTGATTCATAGCTGAACTTGGTGTAGGAAAGTCCCTCACCGAAGAAGAACAGCGGCAGATTTCCGCAGTCGAGATAACCGCTGACGTAGGGCTGATGAACGTCCTCGCCCATGGTTTTCGGCCTGCCTGTTCTGGTTCTGTTGTAGTAAATTGGGCATTGTCCTACAGACTTGGGGAAGCTCATCGCCAGCTTGCCCGAGGGGTTCACTCTGCCGAATACGAGGTTTGCCACAGCCGCGCCACCCTCGCTTCCCGGGAACCACATATCAAGTATGGCAGTCGAGCAGTCGTAAATATTGGTCAAATCAAGCGGTCTGCCGTTGAAGAGCACCACCGCAGAGTTGGGATTTGCCTCGGTAACCGCCCTCACAAGCTCTGCCTGAACACCGGGCAGACGAATGTCGGTACGGCAGTTGCCCTCACCGCTGTAGCCTGCAGGCTCGCCAACGCAGATAAGCACCGCATCGGCAGATTTCGCAAGCTCCACCGCCGCCGCAAAGCCACCATTGTCTGTGTCGGTGATTTTGTTTCCGCAGCCCTTTGCCGTAAGGATTTCAGCCTCGGGCAGCAGGGCAGATACGCCCTCGTAAATGCTTACGCACTCATCAGCCTTGCCAAGCGCCGACCATGAGCCGAGAATCGATTTCTCCTCGGCAAATGGGCCGACAATCGCAACCTTTTTGACACCTTCGGAGAAGGGAAGCACTCCGTTATTTTTAAGCAGCACTGCAGAGTCCTCTGCCGCGCGTCTTGCAATTTCTCTGTGAGGGGCAGAAAGGCATATTTCTTTAGCCCTGCCGTCGTCTGCGCCGTGGAACGGGTCGTCGAAGAGCCCGAGCTCGTCCTTAAGCTTCAGTACGTGAAGCACCGCCTCGTCAACCAGCGCCTCAGGCACGGTTCCTTCCTTTACAAGCTCTGCGAGGAACTTGTAGTAGGTAGCCGAGCACATCTCGATGTGACAGCCATTTTCAATAGCGAGACGAGCCGCCTCCTTGGCATTTTTCGCCACACCCTGCACGCACAGCTCGGCGATAGCCGCCCAGTCGCTGATTACAAGGCCCCCGTAGCCCCACTCCTCACGAAGAATTTTCTTCATAAGCAGGGGATTTGCCGTTGAGGGAATACCGTTTAAGTTGTTGAATGAAGGCATCAGAGTCTTTGCGCCCGCATCAATACATGCCTTGTAGCCGGGCAGATAAAATTCGCGAAGCGCACGCTCGGAAATCTCCACCGAGTTGTAATCTCTGCCTGCCTCGGCTCCGCCATATCCTGCAAAATGCTTAACGCAAGCCGAGATATGTTCCTTGTCGGAAATATCGTCGCCCTGGAAGGCACGCACCTGCGCCGCTCCCATAACCGTCGCAAGATAGGGGTCCTCGCCACAGCTTTCCATTACTCGTCCCCAACGGGCGTCACGAGCCAGGTCAACCATAGGCGCAAAGCTTACGTGAATACCGCCTGCAGCCGCCTCTCTTGCCGCCATAGCGGTACATTCCGAGACGAGAGCAGGGTCGAACGAGCCCACAAGCCCGAGTCCGATAGGATAAATCGTGCGATAGCCGTGGATAACGTCCATCATAAATATAAGAGGGATTTTGTTTCTGTCTTTTTTTAGATGATTTTCCTGAATTGCGCGGATAACCGTTGCATTGTCACCGCCAATGCAGCTGCCAATGGTAGAGAGCTGCTCCTCGGTGAGCCCCCAGCTCTGTGCAGGGCCAGTAAGCTCCGCCTCAGTGCCGAAGAAGTTTGCGCTCAGCTGTATCAGCTGTCCTACCTTTTCTTCTACAGTCATATTCTTGACAAGCGATTTTATATCCTTCATACCCTATCCTCTGTTGGTTAACAATTTCAATAAAACAATCATACCGTTTTTTTCTTAAAGTGACTTTTTACAACCTCAAAAGCAAGCTTTTTGCGTCTGAATTCATCAACTATGCCCTTGTTATTCATCGATTTAGGACGTCCGGAAAACCAGCTTTCATCTACACGCACGTCGCAGAACTGCCAGATAAATACACCGCAAACATCCTCGTTTGCCAGAACTGCTGAAAGCTGCTCGTCTAGTATTTGTGCTTGTCGCTCCTCGCTCCACTTGCAGACCGTTTCGCTGCGGTAGCCGTAAATTGCTCCTGCCCCTATTTCGCTGATTATAAAGGGTTTATTATTGCCATTGTGCTTTTCTGCGTAGTCAATAAGACTTGACACCGTCCTTTCCGGTGTGGATAGATCTTTA
Source organism: Eubacteriales bacterium (assembly GCA_045632065.1). Lineage (GTDB taxonomy): Bacteria > Bacillota > Clostridia > Oscillospirales > CAG-272 > UBA1740. The sequence continues at coordinate 17,509 of JAZQWA010000109.1, forward strand.
AAATCATACCAGCTGGGATAAGTATTAGCCGAAATGATTTCTTCCAAATCAAAGCATATATCGTGAAACTGCTTATTTGATGCAAAAGTGCGCGGACGGCTTTGATCAAGAGTTAAAATTCGATCAAAGAGCGTCTTGTAGCAGGATCTTCCGAACTCGGTATCGCTAGAGCATTCATTGAGTATTCCCCAGCAGAAAATAGAGGGGTGATTATAGTGGCTACGTATCATCTCATCAATACAGCTAAGACTCTGAGGAAGGAAATTGGGGTTTAACATTTGTTTTTCGCTAAGTCCTCTGGCATGGGCCTCCTCCCACACCAAAAGTCCCATCTCATCGCAAAGATCGAGGAAAAGCTCGTCATTTGGATAGTGACAGGTACGGATAGCGTTTGCACCCGCGTCCTTGATAAGAGCAAGATCTCGCATCATCGCTTGGAGAGGGACGGAGCTGCCAAGGGAGTTGTAGTCCTCGTGACGGTTGAAGCCCAAAAGTCGCAGCGGCTTACCATTCAGAAGAAGCTTTTTGCCATCCGGTTTTATCTCCCGAAATCCGACTCTGTCTATTAAATCGTCGATAATTACCCCTTCGCCAAAAAGCTCTGCACAAAGAGCATAAAGCTTGGGCTCATCCGGGGTATATGGCGTGATTTTATCAAACAGATACTCACCAGAAACAGTGAAACGGTCCCTCGCAGGAACATTAATATTTTCAATGGTATAATTTATTCCGTCAAGAGTGAAACGAAGATCGTATGTACTATCTCTGTCAGAGAGATTCTCGATCTCTGCACATATTGTAGCGCTCCATCCCTGCTCGCTTTTCTTTGGGGTGAAATGCACGTAATTTATAACAGCATCGCCAAGCTCCTCGATAAGCAGTGGACGGATGATTCCTCCGTAGGTATAATAATCGTTTTCAATGTGAAGAGCCGATGCCTCCGAATAGGAATTATCCACCTCAACCTTTATCTCATGCTCACCGTACGGAAGTGAAAGATTGGCGTAAAACTCTGTATATGCATTGTAATGTTCACAAATAAAATCACCATCAACAAACAGACGCGCGGTGTGACTTACACCCTTAAATACAAGACGAATATTTCCTCCGATGGTATAACTCTTCTTGTATTCTGCCTTGCCCTTGTATGATGCCAGATCAGGAATAATTTCCCAGCAGGAGGGAACGGCTAGCTTTCCGTCATATTTTCCGTTTTCAGTACGAAAATCCCAAAGCCCGTCTGCTTCAAATACACGTCTTATTTTATGCGTGTTAAACAATCTGTACATAGTTTTGCTTCCTTTCAAATCGGTAAGGCAATTATACCATAAAAACTATTACTTTTCAACCCGATATAATAAAAAATATAACAAAAACAAGTTTAAAAATGAGTTGCTCTAAGCGTAACTCTACCGAAATACCTATTCACTATACCTATTACCTCCAAAAAAATTCCTAGTCGGAGGGAGATAAAAGTGAAGAGTGAAAAGTGAAGAGGTAAAAAAATATCCTCGGAACAAGTCCGAGAAATTTTTTGTGTTGTGCATCCTTAATAGATGCCTTCAGAACAATTTACCAATTAGCCATAGTCAGATATTAGAAATGTTGGGAGAAGAGTCATACTATAAATCTATTACACCCACAATGTATATTGACAGTTTTATCAAAAGCTTATTCTAATTTTAATCTAAATCAACCGTATAAAAACCGTCCAAATAGATCGGTCTAGAGTCTAATAGGTCGGTAATAAATTGCTATCGGTAGTAGAAATCAAAGAAAAACAGCCGTCTTCCACACGCAGTGTGGTAAACGGCGTGGGGATATGTTGTTAAGCCCTTAAGTTTTGCATATTTCAATAAGAATTGTTGGAATGTGTGAAACTTAAAAAAGAAAAAGTTCAAACGATAAAGGTGGGTTATCTTCTATTTGGCGGTCGGACACGCCAAATGACGCAGTATGTTGCCGTCCCGAGACGGCAGGCATAGACCCCGACGGCATTTGCGTTTGCTCGCAAATGCTCAGGTCATAGAGCGTAGCTCGTGAGGCTCAAATCCCATAGATCTCGGCAACCAAAAAGAAAAAACTCAATCACCCGAATGGGTAATTGAGTTTCTTTGGTTGCGGAGATGGGATTTTAGCATGGCAAAGCCGTGTCATGACCTACGCACCGTTCGTGTGTCGTGCAGCTTCGGCTCGATACACTCGCCTCGTTCCACTCGCACTCGGCGGTGTCAACCGTCGCGAAAACGATACTCAATCGTTTTCACTTAGGTCGCAGGTTATTCGCCCTCAGGTCGCAAAGTGCCCTCGGACTCATAACCTCGAAGGTCATGGAGCACAGAGCCACAACCGCAACCAAATAAAAAAGCAGTCCGAATGGACTGCCTTTTTTATTTGGTTGCGGAGATGGGACGGATGTATTTTTATATTTGAGCATACATATCCCCGTCTGCTTTTGTGTCGCATAACTTCGCAAGACAAGCCTTGCTCGCTCTGCTCGCAACGCGAGACATCGCTTCGGCAAAAACGGTTATTAACCGTTTTGTGCCTCGCTCTCCCAACGAGCCACGCTCGTCGTTCCATAGCCCGAAGGTAACGGAGCACAGAGCCACACCCGAAAGCAAATAAAAAAGCAGTCCGAATGGACTGCCTTTTTTATTTGGTTGCGGAGATGGGATTTGAACCTCATGACCTTCGGGTTATGAGTTGATAAAACGATCTGTGCCTTGGCTTCGAAAGCCTTGCCACGTCTAGGTTTTTCCACATTAAACCGTAGAAAAAACCGACCGATACACCGAAAAACCGGTAGAATAATTTTACTTTCTATGCCGTCCTCTGTCAATGCATTAAAAATTTGCAACGAATTCACGCAGAATCTCATATGAAGTTAAAAAATACTCATAGTCGATTGTGGCATAGTCACCTTTATGTAGTCCAAGTTGTTTGCCATTTCCTTTGGTAAAATACTTGTCATCCACAATTCCTTTTTTATGAACATGTATATTTCTTCTCTGTATCATTTCCAAAATGCTATCGTAAACATCTTGTCCATTCACAGTAAAGAGTTGTGACTTATATTGATGCAACATTTCAACAATGTCAGATGCATACTTCTTACTTATAAGAGATTCAATAGTTTTAGATGCAAAACTATTAAAATCCTTATGTTGTGCTATTTCTTTAAGGGTATATTTTTGATCAGATTTTATTATATCCGCTATACCAAAAAAGTCTTGTTTAAATATTTCATGAAATAAATCAAATATCGTGGCATCAAATGCTGTCATAAGAAGAATGAAGGATTGTCTGTAAATATTTATAGGATTATTATCATCAAAGATACTATATAATGTTCGTAATTCCTCTAAATTCTTTACATTATCATCTAACTCTATAATTGCTTCATTATATAGCATACACCTTACATATTCCAATATATTAGCGTAATCGTCTTCCTCTAGCATATAGTAGTACTGTTCTTCGTACATTTGATCTTCTTTGTCAATTTCTGACTTCAAGTCACTCGGGGAAATATCCAAAATAAGTTCATAGTAAGGCTTGCCTTCGGTATTTTTCATGCAGTCACAAACAGTTAATCGAATATATTCTATCAGGCTTTCGGATAAATTGTGTTTTACTATATTTTCACTTATGTTGGGTAGTTCAATTTCTTCCATTCCAAAGAGTTTATCTCTATTTTTTGAGATTTTAGAATCTATAATGGCTTTTAATTTATCAATAATTCGCCTATTATTTTCTTTTTCTGATTGTGTATTTGCATAAAACACATAGTCATTTAAAAAATTAAAGTCCTCGTACCCAAAAGTACGTACAACGCTTTTTGAACGACTATAAAAGTTGTTTTCTATGTATTCCGTGTAGTCATATATGTTTTTTAACTCACTATTAAACCTATCTTTAATTGATTGAATCATAAAATCCCTTTTCTCACAACATTTATTGGACAAACCGCCATTATTACTTCAAGAAGATTACAAGGATTGTCGCTATACCATTTATCAAAATCAATAGTAACGCCATTACTTTCTATATATTTAGTGTAATCTAAAACGCATTTTAATTCCGATGGATTATTTGAGATAGCTCGATAAACTGTATTTCGTTCTGACCGATGTGTTTCTCTTCTGTTTTCTGGGAGTTCTTTAAATTCGTATGCTCTCAATTTTTCTACAGTATTGCATCTCTTGAATTCATCTGTATAACCCTTAGCTAATTGTCCTTCCAAATACGATTGGTGAGTTTGTAAATATCGTGGCGTGACCTTTGATAAAGGACATCTTAGCCATTCTTTTGAAGCATATTCCAGTGCATACAACGACATAGCTTCGCAAACTATTTCTTCAAACCAGGAAAGTGTGATGTTTTTATTTGTTTTGTGCTGCCTTATAGCAAAATGACACATCTCGTGAGATAATTGAAATACTGTTTGTGGCCAAAACGTAAGGTCATCTTGAGCTAATCGTATACGTATGGGTATTAAGCTCGTAATCAACATAGGACAATTTGCCTGTGAATCATTATAAATAATACAATCTTCATTGAGCATAACATCAGATCCAAAAATTTTGCAATATTCTTCAAGCAAGAACGCAAGAATTAAAAACGTATGTTCATAATGTTGCGATTTTTCAACTGTCCATTTCCCTCGCATAACATATATCCTCTCTTTTTCAATATTATACCATATTCCTTAACATTTTTCAACACCAAGTTACATGCTAACAAAAAAAGACGATGACTCTTTGTGAATCATCGTCTTTCTCTTACGCCTTCTTCAGCATTATAGCATCTAACTTTGCGGCGGCATCTATATCCATCTCGGGGAGCACGTGAGTATATGTATTGAGGGTGATGTTTACGTCTGAGTGACCGAGCCTTTGCTGTACCACTCTAGGATTAACACCTGCCTGTATTAGTGCTGTTGCATGACTGTGACGGAGATCGTGAAGACGAATGTGGGGAAGATCGTGATCCTTCAAAAATCTTGACCATTTTCTTGTCATAGAATCGGGGTGCAAGGGAGAGCCATCCTCTTATCGTATGACGAAGTTAAGATTTTGAAATCCCCTGCCATATGACAGAGCATCTTCCATATACTTGAGCCTAGCCTTCTTTAGTTCTTCTACAACCAAATCACCAATAACTAGATCTCTGATACCTGCCTCGCTCTTTGGAGCTTTGATTATGATGCCTTCCTCACCGTTTACCATGTTGCTTCTGATGTGTATTACCTTGTTCTTAAGGTCAACGTTGTCCCAGCGCAGAGCAAGCATTTCTCCTCGTCTTAAACCTAAGAGCGCACCGAGAAGGATAGGAAGATACATATCCGTTCCCTCGGCTATATCAAGCAAGGTATGGATCATTTCATTGTCATACACCTTAGACCTATGCTTCTTAAGTTTAGGTAGTACAACACCTTCGCATGGATTGTAAGGGATATATCTAAGAACAACCGCCTTCTTCATGGCGGCATTGATGTTGTTGAAGGTGTCGCGGATATTCTTGGATGACAAGCCTTTATCCAACATACCATTAACCATCTTCTGCACGTGCTCTGCTCTAAGTGAGCTTATCTGTATATCACCTATGTATGGATTTATGTAACACCTAATCTTAGTCTTATAGCCAACCCTTGTAGTTTGCTCTACGTTGGGAAGATAAAGATCAAGCCATTCTTCCATCCATTCCTTAACGGTCTTATGGTTCTTCTTGACGATCTTATTCTGCTCCATATCGGTAATCATACGGCGCATTATTTTTTTAGCTTCTTTTTCGCTACAACCGACAGTCTTATATGCTCTATTACGCCTTCCAGTTAAGGGATCTCTTTCTCCCTCTACTGTGATCTCAAAGCTTCTTTTGCCGGATTTTCTTATTCTTTCTACTATGTTTCCTGATGCCATTTCTAACTCCTTTCAACGATGTTGTATATAGGTCGGTGTAGTATCTTTTTTCTAACTACCTTAGGGGGATATAGAAACTCGTTAAGCTTGCTTTCAAGCACCCTGTACTGTCTTCCAACCTTAACGCTTTCTACACCAGAATACTTAACAAACTCAAGTGCGGTATCGTATGATACCTTTAAAAACTCTGCTATTTCTGTTACTGTCATATATCTATCTACCATTGATTTTTACCTCTTTATCTTATAATATGTAAATAAAACTTTTCTTTTTGCGTTATTTTCAAAAGTGCCACCTGCCACAAAACCAACTTTACCCTTGTAACTCTGGGCAAAAGTCAAGCTTGTGACAGGTGATATACTTACGGTTTAATCATCAAAATTAAAGTTTAAATCAAGATAGTCTTCTTCATCCTCTCTTAACTCATCACCACCCGACTCAATCACTTCTTGTATAGCCTCTTCTTCGTCATCTTGATCATCAAAGAAATCGGGATGACAATAGAATCTCTCAGAAATACCACCTATTGCATTTACGTTAGTGTAGGAAATAGAAATAATTTCTGGAGTGCCGATAATATCTTCAATATCCAACTCGCTTTTTTCGCCTAGATCATAATAGCTATACATAGCATCTACAAACCTATCATAAAATACTGAGTCTGTTGGATATTTTTGATAAATATACTTAATATTTATTGATTTACCTTTTGGTAACAACTTATGGACTTTTTTATATACATCTCCAATGGTAGCTATGGAATAATATACAGTTATAGAATTTTTGCCAGCACTGGTTTTTGAGTTCTCTACACGCTTAATAACCGAGTAGTATTCTCCTGCTGGAACTTCATCTATCATAGGAAGCTTGTACTTACCAAGTCCTAAAGCCTTATTAACAACAAGTTTTTTTGATGTTTCTTTTACATGAGTTTTTCTTCTGATTACTGTTTTCATGTTTATTTACCACCTGCTACCAGCATTAATTTAGATATAAAAGTATGCCTGAAACTAGTATTTGGAGCAGGTGCTATCCTTTCCTATTTTTTATTTTTAATTATGTCAATATGTGTACCATCTTCATATGTATTGTCTAGATTTATGGTAAATCCGGCAGCATATAAAGTAGAATGCTCTTCAGTAAGTTTTCTGCTAAAATAAGAAGCCGATCTAGGAAGATCTGATTTAACACCTGAATAGTTGGCATAGACTTTTTTGTATATTTCGGTTAAAGTACCGCTAGCTTTTCTACCTTTGACATAGCTACTATTCATATACTCAGTTATTGCTTGAACAACGGCAATATCTGTTCTTGCCTTGTCGATATCCGCCAAGTTTTCAAAGTAAATTTTCTCGAACTCTCCTTGAGATATACCCAAGGCTACTGCTATAGCTAACATATCTAAATACGGCTCCAGCATACGCGGCAACTTAGAAGGCTTTATTGATGAATAAATCTTCATTGCATCAGCTATTGTGGAAAATATTGCTCCAATAATTTCTGACAGGTCTCGATTAAAGCTGTCTTCGATCTCACGATCCGATTTTCGTTTGTTTCCCAGTGGCTTTAAGTTTAACATTAAACATCTATCAGCCAAGTCTGCCTCCGGAGGACAAAAATCAATGCCGTTTATTAGCAAAATATTCTGCAAGTCAAAAGATACTTGCTTGTTGGTTGAATAAGACTCCCTTTTAGAATAGGTAGCGCCTGTGACTGCACAGCAAAGAATATTGGATTGATTTTTGTCAAAAAGCTCATTCGAACAATTATCAAATGCGACTACGTACGAGTTTGTCAAAGTGGTAAGAAGGTGATCCTGGCTGTTGGTCATTATAACAGCGGTATCCTTTGTCGGGGAGATTAATCTGCCAATCAATTTTGTCACGGTGCTCTTACCGCATCCATGTGAAGCACTAATTATCAGACAATGGTGGCTACCTTGACAGAATGCCTGCACAAGCCACACGACAAATAGGATAAGTTGTTTTTTAGATACATTTACATAAGACTTAAGTAGTTCTATCAGGTTTTTGTTACTATCTTTAGGACGAGCCTGAGCAAGATTCTTTGAGCCTTTCAAAAACTTATATTGATGAGATTTTGTGATTTTCCATCCGTCTTGAGTTATCTTAACATACTCTTGACTCTTGGAACACAAGTCGTATTCGATCAGCGAATCTTGAAGGTAACCAGTAGCTCTCATTTTTGGTGTGGCTTCATCTTCACAGCCATGAAGATTAAAATAATCTTGGATGTCTAAAAGCAATTTAGCCGCGCTTGTTTTTCCTTCAATGTTAGGAATAACGTAGACGCGGAGATAACTCTCAAAAACCTTGTCGTCAATGCGAACGAAACACTCTCTATCGGGAGAAGACTCGCAATCGCTAGGCACGATGAATTCTGCGTATATGACCGATGGGTCGGTTTTATCTACGTAAAATTCTATGTTGTCAGAAAAATTCAATTTCATTTTTAACTCCTTTAAAAATAACTTTGTATAATAGCAACTTTTTATATACTACATTTAATTTATCAACTAAGATGTTGAAAACCGCGAGACTTAATGCGAAGTTTTAAATTCTCGAAGCGATTTAATTTATCCTCCTTTCTGCGTGTATACGCTTATAAATCCTCCAAGGAAATGGTCGGCGATATAGTGGCAAAAATCAAACAACCCACAACCCGACCGCTCTTTGTTTACACATCAATTATAGCACATTTTTTGTTCAAAGTCAACAATTTTACAGCAACTCGAAGGCTTCGTATTTGTTGATATCCACCAAGATTCCGTCAAAATGACGAAAATTATTTTTGTGAAATATGACGATAAAAAATCAAAAAAATGGCTTGAAATAGCTCTGGTAGCCAGCTGATCCTAACCAAAACTAACCTTCCTCGATGATGGGCAGTAAATGGAGGTGAGAAGCTCTAAAATTACAAAAAAAGAAGTAAAGTTGCACAAGAAGTAACAAAACTGTTAATAATATCAAAGGCAGGTGGTAATAATTACCGTAAAATTTCGTGAAAAACGACGAAAAAATTCGGATCATAGATTCTTCTCATTTCTATGATTTTTGTGTGTCCCTGCCGAGAAAAGGCAGGGACTTTTTCGTTTAGAAGTCAACGAATTTCTCTTTTTTAGATTTCTTAGGCTTATCGGTTGAGCCGTTGGACTGAGGTTTTGACTCCTTCATGGCCTCTAACCACTCCGTGGGGTCTGCAAGAAGCCATCGAGAGCGCAAGGCAGGTGTTAGGGGGTGCATTCCTATTCTCTCACCGTCACTGATTACACGAAGCTTTTCTTTTTGAGGCTCAAGCATGGCTACAACCTGCCTAGCACGTTCTACTATCCTTAGATTGGTATCTGCACCACGTCCCCATGCCAGAATTACGACCGATGCTTCCTCAGCAGCCTTCTTGATGTAGCTATCGTTGTCTTTATCATTTAATATGGCAGGAGAACTAAAGTGTAATTTTGGCGTTAATAAAGAAAAGAGATTAACAATGGTAACTCCACCGTAATCTCCAAGGTTTGCGATATTGTTTACTACCAAGTATGTAGTAGTATCTGTAATGACTGTACTTGCCTGGCAGGGATTGATCATTACAACACAAGCTAAAGGTTTCTTAACATCCCACACTTGTTTCCATAGTAGCCTGTGTTGCTTTAAGTCGTCATACACGACTTCACATTTTATAGTATCCTTCTCAACTATCATTTTTCTTCTCCTTTGTTATTGATCTCTTTTAAAATTTCCTTAGGTATGTCCTTTGTTGACATCACTAACACCACTCCATAATCAGAGGATATTATATAGACTGCATAGCAAACACTCTCAAACACCTCAACGTATTCTAAGACGTTCTGAGTGTAGTCAAAGTAAGCATTGATTTCCTCAGCAGTTGTGCCCGTCAGGGCATATAGAATGTAACCGCCATCATCTGTGTCAACGTTTCTATCCTCTCCATATTCTGTCGTCAACACTTTAGCAAAGTGATATAGTATTTCCTTTGCCTTGCCATCCGCTATCGGCAGCTTCTCTAAGTCCGATACGTTGCCTATCTTGTAGATCATTTTCTTGTTTCTCCTAAAAATAAAATTAACCGATAATGGCTTTGTTATTGCCACTATCGGTTAAAGAAATAATATGTATTTATTTGCTAATACTCTGCGCTTTTATCCTTTAATTTATGGTTGTTAAATGTATCATTTATCCACTTTTAAACTGTTAATTTTCTTGTTTTTGTGCTTATAATCTATGTTTTTAACCCAAGCTGGGTACTCTATTGTATCATATTTTAAATCAATTGACTTTTTGAGCAATACAACAATTCCATTTCCGTTGATGTCAACGCCCTCATACATAGTGTACTTTTTAAGACTATTTGACCATCCTGCAACTACTCCAGATAGTGTCACCAGGCCACCGCAAATTAATCCAATCGGATTCCACCATGATACTGCTAGCATAATTGGACCAGCTGTTTTAAAAACTTTTCCCGCCTTGCCCGTTGAAACATTCTCGTTACTCTCTTTGTTAATAGCTTCGAGCAATTCATGGCTAACCAAGACAACATCCTTTTTTGAGTCTATCATATTGATAAACCCATTTCTTGTGCCTGGTACACTTGCTATATACGACATATTTTTTTTCATAATTCTCCTCCAATTTTATATCTAATTTGATTAAACTTAAGTATTATTCATCATCTGTATCTTTAACCGACTCGCGTATCATTCTTCTGATCGTCTTCTCAGAGTAGTCATACTTGCGAGCCAATTCTGCAATGTTAGTGCCATCATACTCTTTGATTACGCTTTGTTGTATCATCTGAGGATTATATAATCTAACAGGAAATGAAACCTGCTGACCTTTGAATCTAAGATAGATCTTGAGCGTTGCATCAAGTCCTACGAGTTCACTTATTTCTTTGTAGATACTGTTGTATAGTTCGGTTTCTTTTTTCATTTCGTCCACCTCTACACAACATTCTATCACTTCTCTTTGGACAAGTAAAATCCCATTTTCATTATGTTTGTCCATATTACTTTTCTCCTTGTATTTTGAAAAATAATATGTATTTGAGAGTATCAATTCTGCGAAAAGAAAAAGGGAATGTCACGCTAAATGTGACATTCCCTTTTGAAAAACAAAAACAGTACGAGTTGGATAACTCCATTAAATATGTGCCCCCAAGCCTTCGTCATATTCTATATCTGAATAGTCTTTATTCATTTTTTTGAATTTATCTGATAGTTCTACAGAATTGACAAGGGATTTATATTTTTCGCAAAACTGGATTAAGCAATATTTAGCCAATGGTTTATTGCCTTGATAGTCAAAAATAATGAATAGCAACAAAAGCAACTGTTTTTTCGAATTATCTTTGTTATATTCTTTACAGATAAAATCTTCTATCTGAGTTTGATCCGATTCTTCAAGATTTGAAAAGCGCTTGTATAGTTCGAATGAACGATATACATTATTAACAGTACAGGATTTATACATTAATAAAAATGTTTTGTTAAACTTTGCGAGCAATAGGCTTCCAGTCATTCTATCCATACACACTATTGCGGATTCAATATCTTTATCAATTAAATAGCAACATATTCCTTCCAGATTGTAGAATTTATCAGGATAGTATTTTTTTGTGTATGTGTTGTTGATGTGTTGTCTAGCTGCTCTGAGATGAACAAAATTATCACTATCTAAAAAGCATTGATATTCGTGCATGGCAATTACAGCGTTACAAAAACCAATTCTATCTGGGACGGCTTTTTGTATCTGTGCAACTGAATTTATCTGGTTGTTAGAGAAATTATATCCTTCTATAATCTCTAGCATTTTCAATGCTGGAACAAAATAACCACAGTGTAAATAAGTTGTAGCGAGTATATATTTAAAAACAATGTTTAAAGATTTTGTAAAGCACTCAAAGTCATTAGACTGAGTTTCATAGTATACTTTTATTTGTTTAAGTGGTGCAAATGCCGAAGAAATGTCTCTTTTTAACATCTCATTTAAAACTTTAGGTATTTCACGATGAGCAACAACCAAGCAGGACTCAATGGAACAAAAAACAGAATCCTTCTCACCACCGCCCAAGCAATTCATTAATATTGCAATTTTGCATCTTCTGTCATTCAATATTTTTACTTTTGTCTCATTGTTATCATCTGTTTTTTGAGACAACTCACGAAAATATTTTTTGGAATGATAGTCGTCTACAACTATTATGTCAAACTCATTTGTTTCGCTATTAACTAAATCAATAAATGGACGAATGAACTGTTCATTTATTGATTTAAACTGCTTATCTGCGGCATTATTGACATAAATGACAATTCCTGTTTTTTTCTTATTTGCACGAGGAATATACATTCGTTTGAAAAGAATTGCACCAATAACGCAAAAATAAATAAATAGAAAAGCGGCGATAACAAACCAATTTATTGATTCTAAAAGCGTTTTACCTTCAGTCGGGTTCAGATCTCGAATATATATAGTGGTGCAGGCAAAAAGAACTAATGTTGACCAGAAAAAAGACCAGTTACTTTTCCACATGTTTTTCCACAAATTTAAGAATAAACTAATGTCCATAATATAATCCCCATTGCATGATGATTATATTATACCATACACATACTTTGCTGTCAAATAATAAATAAATTTGTCGAACTAATTTTTTGCAATAATTCGACTAATAATCATCTTATGCAAAGAAATATGACTGATGTTAATATTTTTTATTAATAAATATATTTTCATTAGAATTGAAGTTTTTTCGTACCAAACCGCCCCGTTTTTAAGCTCAAAATAGCCAAAACCGACAGAAAACCGACCGAATAGATCCCAATAGATCGGTCTAGATCGGCATGCGGCAACAAGCTTATTATTGCGAAAAAAGGCGAAAAGACAAGAAAAAAGCCTTACTACCTGTGAGATAGTAAGGCTTTCTTTGGTTGCGGAGATGGGATTTGAACCTCATGACCTTCGGGTTATGAGCCCGACGAGCTACCAGACTGCTCCACTCCGCGATATGATGGTGCCGGAAGCCGGGGTCGAACCGGTACGAGAAATAAATCTCACGGGATTTTAAGTCCCGGGCGTCTGCCAATTCCGCCATTCCGGCATAAAACGACCTTGGATTTCCTAATCGCTTTTATATTATACCACCCATCTATGTAAAAGTCAATACCTTTTTTGTTGTTTTTTTAAAAAAACTCAAATTTCATATTGACTTTCACTTAAAAATATGATATTATATATGAGCAAATTGCGATTACGCTCTATTATATACTATGCTTTTTCGGCAGGTTTTATGCGTAGGCGTAGCGCAATTATAATCAAATAATAGCACAATTTGCATTGTGATAAGAATATTTCGGCTTTGCCGAAGATACTCGCCAAGGCGAGTATGCGAAACACAAATTTCAAAAAATACGCAGGCTTATCGAAGTGGTCACAACGAGGCGGTCTTGAAAA
>JAZQWA010000110.1:0-12531 GCA_045632065.1 Eubacteriales bacterium
CACCGGACTGTTATTCACTACCGAAATGCCGCTTCGCTACGCCGTTTTCGAGGCTCGACGTATGTATATACGTAGCGAAGCGGCACGAGTGTGTTAGAGAACAACACAGTGCGTTGTTCTCCCACGAGTGTGACCGAACCGTAGTGAGACCTCACGCCTCGAAGAACGTCGCTTTTCCTCAAATCTGCGTATTCCCTTTCAAGATAAGAGACTGTCTCAAATGCGAATGCATTTGAGACAGTCTGTTGATTATTGAATGAACATTGCGTCGCCAAATGAGAAGAAACGATATTTTCCCTCCACCGCTTTTTCATAGGCGTTCATAACGAATTCCTTACCTGCGAGGGCGCTGACTAACATTATCAGGGTGGACTCGGGCAGGTGGAAATTAGTAATCAAGGCATCAACTGCCTTGAATTTATAGCCGGGATAGATAAAAATTGCAGTTTCGGCAGACATTTCACGAAGCGTTCCGTCATCAGCCGATGCGCTCTCAAGAACACGGCAGGAGGTTGTACCAACGGCAATTATTCTGCCGCCTGCCGCTCTTCTGCGATTGATTTCGTCGGCTGTTTCCTTTGAAATATGAAAATATTCAGCGTGCATCTCGTGGTCGGCAATTTTTTCTGCCTTAACAGGACGGAATGTGCCAAGTCCAACGTGGAGAGTTACCTCGCCGTAGCCTACGCCCTTTGCCTTTATTCTTTCGAGGAGCTCGTCGGTAAAATGCAGTCCTGCGGTGGGGGCTGCAGCAGAGCCCTCCTCCTTTGCATATACCGTTTGGTAATCGTTTTTATTCTCCAGCTTCTTGGTTATGTAAGGCGGAAGCGGCATATTGCCAATTTCGTCAAGAACCTCGTAGATGTTCTTATATTTTTCGGTATCGTATTCAAATTTAACAGTTCGGTTGCCCCCATCGACGATAGATGTAACGGTGGCTTTCAAAATACCGCCAAAGGTAAAGCTTGCGCCCTCCTTTGCTCGCTTACCGGGGCGTACGAGAGTCTCCCATTCACCGTTATCAAGGGCGCGAAGAAGCAAAAGCTCCATATCACCGCCTGTCTTGTCGGTTTTACCAAGGAGTCTTGCGGGAATAACCTTTGAAGAATTAACCACAAGCATATCCTCGGGACGAAGATAGTCGATAATATCACGGAATATTTTGTGCTCTACGGTTTGAGCATTTTTATCAAGCACCATAAGGCGACAGCCGTCACGCTCATCGCTTGGCGACTGGGCGATAAGCTCCTCGGGCAAGTCATAGTAAAAATCGCCTGTTGCAAGGTCTGTTGCAACTCGTTGATTAGTAATTTTATTTTCCATTTTGTCCTTTCAAGCATTAAAAACATATATTGATAACAGGACTATTATACACGAATTATCCTTACAAATCAAGAGGTAATTTCAAAGGAAAGCATGACTTATGAAGAAAAAAGAGATATTTTGCGGCGCAGCTTCTGCCCTTATAACTCCTTTTGTTGATGGAGAGATTGATTATCGTGCGCTGGGAGCGCTTATTGAATTGCAAATCGGAAGCGGAATTGATGCCTTGGTAATCGGCGGAACAACAGCCGAGGCTGCGACCCTTTCCGATGATGAAAGATACAAGCTATACACCTTTGCAAAGGGTCAAATTGCGGGACGTACGAAGTTGATTTTGGGAACAGGAACGAACGACACAAGAGTTGCCATCTCGCATACTAAATTTGCAAAAAAGTTAGGCTGTGACGGTGTTCTGCTTGTAACTCCCTATTACAACAAGGGAACCGAGTCTGGCATAGAAAAACACTACCTTAAGATAGCAGAAAGTACTAATTTGCCAATTATACTTTACAATGTGCCATCAAGAACAGGCGTGAACTTAGGTCTGAACCTTTTGGAGAGGCTTTCAAAACATGAAAATATTGTTGCCTTAAAAGAGGCTTCCGATTCTGTTGACAGGCTTGTTAATTTGTCTTCTCTGCGGGAAGAACTAACTCTTTACTCGGGCAATGACAGTCAGATTTACCCTACTCTCGCTTTGGGCGGTCGAGGTGTTATTTCGGTAATATCAAACATTTTGCCAAAGGCTACCGTAAAGCTATGCCACGACTATTTTGAGGGCAATTATGCTGATGCTCTGGCGTTGCAACTGCGGCTTTTACCATTTATTTCATCCTTATTTATGGAGACTAATCCTGCGCCCATAAAATTCGCTATGTCGGAGGTCGGACTATGCTCATCCGAGGTGCGACTCCCTCTCGACGAGCCGAGAGAGAGCACCAAGGAAGCCTTAAAGCGAGAATTCTCGAAAATACGTGACTTGTATAAATAAAAAATACCGACTCAACGAGGAGTCGGTATTTTTTAATAGCCGTACTGCTTTTGCTTTGCCTTAAAGAATACGGCAGTTACAATAGCGGAGAGAATTTCCGCAACGATTACGGCTATCCATACTCCGTTAAGCTCAAATATTTCAGGTAAAATCATGATGGTTGCGGTCTGGAACACAAGCGTTCTTAAGAATGAGATAACCGCCGACACACCTCCGTTATTAAGCGCGGTAAAGAAGGAAGAGCCGTAGATGTTAAATCCGCTCAAAAGATAGGTGAATGCATAGAAAATGAAGCCTGTGAGCGTTAATCGGTAAAGCTCGCGGTCATACCCAACGAAAAGCTCGCTTAAGGGCATCGAAAGAAGAAGCGCGACGACCATCATTACTCCGCCTGTGATAAGCACGAGGTTGATACTGATTTTTCGCATATTTTTAAGCTCTGCCCTGTTGTCAGCACCGTAGTGGAAGCTGACTATTGGTGATGCGCCTATAACAAATCCTATAAACACGGCTATAAAAATAAACGAAACGTACATAATTGCGCCATAGGCGGCAACTCCGTTCTCGCCTGCGAAGCGAAGAAGCTGATAGTTAAATAAAATCGTAACTATTGAGGCTGAAATCTGAGACATAAGCTCGGATGAGCCGTTTATGCTGGCTGATAAAATCACCTTGAAATAAGGCTTTGTCTTGCAGAAGCGAAAAGTCGAGGTGTTTTTGGATGCGAAATAAATTATCGGCACGACACCGCCAACGGTCTGGCTTATTGCGGTGGCAAGAGCTGCGCCCACGAGTCCTAAATCAAAAACGGCTATAAGCAAAGCGTCAAGGACTATGTTGCAAACGCCTGCAGCAACGGTTACCGCAAGGCCAAGCTTGGGCTTTTCTGCTGTGATAAAGAAGTTCTGGAAGCTGTTTTGCAGCATAAAGAACGGCATTGCAACAAGGATAATTCGCACGTAGGTAACTGCGTAATGAAGCATATCCCCCTCTGCGCCAAGTAATCTTGCAAAGGGCTCTGCCAGGGCGATGGCAATTGCCGCCAGAACTGCGCCGAGAATAAAGGTGAATAGAATTATGAAGGTAAAGTACTCGTTGGCGCGTTTTTTCTCACCGAGGCCGAGGGTTTTAGCCACGATTGCGGTGCCTCCTGTGCCCAGCATAAAGCCAAATCCACCGAGAATCATTACCAGAGGGAAAATCAGGTTTATTGCCGCAAAGGGCGTTTTGCCAACGAAATTGGAAACGAAAAGACCGTCAATTACACCGTAAATTGACGTAAAAATCATCATTATGACAGACGGAATTACAAAGCGTATCAGTCTTTTATAGTCAAAATGGTCTGAAAGCTGTATATTTTCCTTCATTTTTACCCTCCCCTCGCTTACTCGTTGTATTCTACCATATCATTGCTATACTGTCAATAGTATTATGCACGAAAATATGGAAAAATCTTTTTAAAATTTATTTATTTTTATTATTGACATTTGTATTTCGTAGTGCTACAATATGTACTTGTGAATAAATATTTTCGAGGTAAATATGGAAGCCCTTTTATCATTATCAATCGCGCTTTTAGCGGGTCTTATGCTTTCAAGACCTGCAAAGAAGCTGAAGCTGCCTGCAGTCACAGCATATCTTGTTGCAGGTATTCTCGTTGGTCCTTACTGCCTTGGCGCATTCGGCGTTTCGGGTCTTGGCTTTACGAGTATGGCAAACGTAAAATCCTACTCTATAATTTGTGATGCGGCGCTCGGATTTATCGCCTTTTCGATAGGAAATGAATTCCGCCTTTCGCAGCTTAAGGAGATTGGAAAGAAAGCAACTATCGTCGGTATTTCACAGGCCGTTATCACAACCTTGCTCGTTGATGCGGTGCTTATCGGTTTACACTTTGTTATGCCCGAGGTTCTTCCTCTTGAGGCAGCGATTATTCTCGGCGCAATTGCTTCTGCAACAGCGCCTGCCGCAACTCTTATGGTTGTTAAGCAGTATAAGGCAAAGGGCCCTGTAACAGACATTCTTCTTCCCGTTGTTGCAATCGACGATGCGGTTGGTCTTGTGCTTTTCGCAATTTCCTTTGGAATTGCAAGAGCTATGAATGCGGGAGCAGTTAACGCTCTTTCGGTTATTGTTGAGCCTATTTTAGAGGTTGTGCTTTCACTTGCTCTTGGCGCGGCAATGGGAATTCTCTTCCACATTTGCGAGAGTTTTTTCCACTCACGTTCAAAGAGACTTTCGGTTTCGGTGGCGTTCGTGCTTCTGACAATCGGTCTTTCACAGCTGAAGTTTAACGTAAACGGTATACATATCGCATTCTCTTCCCTGCTCACCTGTATGATGCTGGGTACTATGTTCTGCAACATCTGTGACTTCTCCGAGGAGCTTATGGAAAGAGTTGACAGATGGACTGCTCCTCTGTTCGTTCTCTTCTTCGTGCTTTCAGGCGCAGAGCTTGAGCTTAGCGTATTCGGCAATCTGCTTATGGTTGTTATCGGCTTGGTATACATTCTGTCACGTTCCGCAGGAAAGTGCACAGGTGCGTTTATCAGCGCAAAGGCAACCCATTGCGACGACAATATTGTTAAATATCTCGGTATTACCCTGCTTCCCCAAGCGGGAGTTGCGCTTGGTATGGCTATGAAGTCCAAGGAGTTCGGTGAGATTGGCGAACTTGTTGCCACCATTACCCTCTTTGCCGTGCTTATTTACGAGCTTGTAGGTCCTATGCTTACGAAGATTGCTCTTACCAAGGCTGGTGACATCAAGCCTGACGAGGCTGTCAGCGCTCGTCACGCTCACGTGCATAAGATGCCAGAGCATAAGAGAGAAAG
Organism: Eubacteriales bacterium; assembly: GCA_045632065.1. Taxonomy (GTDB): domain Bacteria; phylum Bacillota; class Clostridia; order Oscillospirales; family CAG-272; genus UBA1740. The sequence continues at coordinate 5,149 of JAZQWA010000110.1, forward strand.
ACACTTCAAGCGTGTTGCAATTAACACCATGATTAAGGAATTGTTTAAAAAGAAATAATAAAATAACCGCAGAGTAATGCTCTGCGGTTATTTTATTTTTCTGAAAGCTTTTTGGCTGCTTCGGCGCGTTCGCGGCAGATTTCGCGCCAGGAGGGGATTTCGGTGAGAGCTTTTGAAAGCTCAATCATGGTTTTGGGGATATCTATTTTTTGAGGGCACATTTTGATGCAGGCTCCGCAGCCTATGCAGGCGGTGGGACGCTTATCCTCGGGCATAAACTCGATTTTAAGAGCACTGTTGACACCAGGAGCATAGCGAATATCGTTATAAATCTCGATAAGCATCGGAATATTAAGCTCCATAGGACAAACCGAGAGGCAATACTTGCAAGAGGTGCAAGGTACGGAGTTTTTAAGCGCCTCGGCAATCTCGTAGAGGGTGGTATTTTCCTCTTCGGTGAGATGTTTATCGTTGTTAAAAGTTTTTAGATTATCTTCAAGCTGCTCCATAGTGGACATTCCGCTTAAAATCATCTTCACACCCGGGGTCTGCATCAGCCAACGGAAGCACCAAGATGCCGTGCTCTCGTCAGGACGAAGATTGGTGAGTTTTTCCTTTGCCCATTCAGGAAGCTTATTTACAAGTCTGCCGCCGCGAACAGGCTCCATTACCCACACGGGTATATCGTATTCTGCGAGGATTTTGCACTTCTCCTCTGCTCTCTGGAGCGACCAATCGAGGTAGTTAAGCTGAATCTGGCAAAACTCCATTTTATCACCTACGACCGCGAGGAACTCACGCATATTCTCTGGTGAGCCGTGAGTGGAGAAGCCAAGGTGCTTAATGCGACCAAGCCTTTTCTGCTCCACAAAGTAGTCGATAATTCCCAAATCCTTGTCAAGATACACAGGAAGTGAACTTTCGTTGACGTTGTGGAGAAGATAAAAATCAAAGTAATCTACTCCACACTTTTTCAGCTGCTCCTCAAAAATGGGCGCAGGGTTGTAATCGTCAAGCACCTGATGGCCGGGATATTTTGTGGCAAGGTAGTAGCTCTCACGGGGATATTTCGAAAGAATTTTACCCACAACGATTTCCGACTTACCCTCGTGATAGGGGTATGCGGTGTCAAAATAGTTGATACCTGCCTCGACTGCGCGGTTAATTATTCTCTCGGTCTCTTTTTCGTCAATCTCCTTGCTGCCTGCAAGGGTTGGTAATCTCATCGCGCCATAGCCGAGGAGCGAAAGCTTTTTATCCTTAAATTCTGCATATTTCATAAGGTCACCTCCGACGTTTATCTATTTTATTATAAACTAAATTGCCTTTGTTGTCAATAAGGCGGTTTAATCGTGAAGTGAGATTTCGAATATTTTTTTCGGCGGAACGTCGAATTCATTAAATACGTAAAACAAAAAAGCACAGGACAATCTCGAAGGTATAATGCCATTTTCAAGCATAGATAAGCTCCTTGTGCTGATTTTTAATCTTTCCGCCATCTCCTTTTTTGTCAAATTATGTTTTTTTTAAAAACTTTATGTTGTTGCACATATTTAGCAACTGGATTTTTGTTTCTTCTTTATGATTTTTCATAAAAGTCTCCCTTTTTAGTTCATATGTGAACTTAATACATTTTTATTATAGTTCATATGAGAACTAAAATCAAGCATTTCAGTTCATTTGTGATATAATCTACTTATTACACAAAAACAAGCAACTAAAACTCACAAAAAATGGAGAAAAATTATGATTTATCACCAAAGAATAAAAAATCTTCGAATTGATAACGATAAAAGCCAAGAGGAAATCGCAAATGTAATCGGTACCAGTCAATCATATTATGCTCAATATGAAAACGGAAAAAGAAGTATTCCACTTGAACGAGTAGTAATTCTTGCTAAATATTATAATGTTAGTATCGACTATATTGCAGGCATTATCGATACTCCTAAAAAAATTGTATAAATCTTTTTTAGGAGGGGTACCCATGCACTGCGCTAAAAATAAAGCAGCCAAGCTTTACTCTTGGCTGCTTTTAATTAATTGTTTTTGAGTTATTTCGCTTCTTGGATTTTTAGGAGAAATTCACGTTCTTTGGCCCGAAGCAATAGCTACCTATTGCGAGCCAGGGCAAAAACGGGGATTTATACAAAAATACATTAGCGAAAATTAGTACATACCGCCCATATCGGGTGCCGCAGGCATTGCAGGAGCGGGCTCCTTCTTATCCGAAACAACTGCCTCGGTGGTGAGGACGGTGGATGCAATGGATGCTGCGTTCTGAAGAGCGCTTCTGGTTACCTTTGCAGGATCTACGATACCGCATTCAAGCATATCGCAGTACTTCTCGTTATAAGCGTCGAAGCCGTAGCCGAGCTTGCCTGTTTCACGGATTTTTGCAACGATAACAGAGCCGTCAAGGCCTGCGTTATCGGCAATCTGCTTCATGGGAGCGGTAAGAGCCTTTGCAACGCTCTGCGCACCTGTCTTTTCGTCGCCCTCGAGGGTTGCAACAACCTTCTCAACTGCGTCGATTACGTTAACGAGAGCTGCGCCGCCGCCTGCAACAATGCCTTCCTCAACTGCAGCCTTGGTTGCGTTGAGAGCGTCCTCGATACGAAGCTTCTTCTCCTTCATCTCAACCTCGGTAGCTGCGCCAACCTTGATTACCGCAACACCGCCTGCAAGCTTTGCAAGGCGCTCCATAAGCTTTTCCTTATCAAACTCGGAGGTGGAAACCTCAAGAGCCGCCTTAATCTGACTTACTCTCTCGGTGATGGCAATCTTGTCGCCTGCGCCGCCAACGATGATGGTATTTTCCTTATTAACCTTAACCTGTCTTGCGCGGCCGAGCTGCGCAATAGAGGTATCCTTAAGCTCAAGGCCGAGGTCAGATGTAATAACCTCACCGCCTGTAAGGGTTGCGATATCTACGAGCATCTCCTTACGTCTGTCGCCAAAGCCAGGAGCCTTAACAGCAACAACGGTGAATGTGCCACGAAGCTTGTTAAGCACGAGGGTGGTGAGAGCCTCGCCCTCTACGTCCTCTGCAACGATAAGAAGCTTCTTGCCTGTCTGAACAATCTGCTCAAGGATAGGAAGAAGGTCCTGGATATTGGAAATCTTCTTGTCGGTGATAAGCACGAGGCAGTCGTCAAGAGTTGCCTCCATTTTATCTGTATCAGTTGCGAAATAGGGAGAGAGGTATCCGCGGTCAAACTGCATACCCTCTACTACCTCGCTATATGTTTCAGCGCTCTTGGACTCCTCAACGGTGATAACACCGTCAGCGGTAACCTTATCCATAGCGTCTGCAATAAGCTGACCGATTGTATCGTCGGAGGCGGAAATTGCGCCTACTCTTGCAATATCGGCAGAGCCGGAAACAGCCTTGGACTGATTCTTAAGCTCCTCAACGGCAGCATCAACCGCCTTGAAGATACCCTTACGGAGTATCATGGGATTTGCGCCTGCGGTAACGTTCTTCATACCCTCGTGAATGAGAGCCTGCGCAAGAAGAGTTGCGGTGGTTGTACCGTCACCTGCCGCATCGTTGGTCTTGGTTGCAACCTCGCGAACAAGGCTTGCGCCCATGTTCTCTGCTGCATCCTCAAGCTCGATTTCCTTGGCGATTGTCACGCCGTCGTTTGTAATAAGGGGCGCTCCGAATTTCTTCTCAAGCACCACGTTTCTGCCCTTAGGGCCAAGTGTAATTTTAACGGTGTCAGCAAGCTTATCTACGCCACGAAGAAGCGCTGCTCTTGCATCCATACCGTAAAGTATTTCTTTAGACATATTCTTATCCTTTCTATATTATTCTACGATGGCAAGTATGTCAGACTGGCTTACGATTACGTACTGCTCGTCATCAACCTTTACCTCTGTGCCGGTGTACTTACCGACAATTACCTTATCGCCTACGCTGACGGTCATCTTTACATCATTGCCGTCAACAAGTCCACCGGGACCTACTGCAACAACCTCGGATACCTGAGGCTTCTCCTTTGCGCTGCCCGTAAGAAGTATGCCGGATTTCGTGGTTTCTTCTGCCACAACGGATTTTAATACAACTTTGTCAAACAAAGGTTTAATTGTCATTTTAAATTCTCCTTAACTGTTTTTAGCACTCAAAACGCGCGAGTGCTAACGCTTACGGTATATATTTTATACTACACGCGTATAAAATTCAATAGTTTTTCGTTTTTTTCACAAATTGTTAACAAATGGTTTATTTGGCTTTTTCAGGCGAGCTCGCGCCTTAATATTTCCATAATTTTCTTCTCTTCTCTCGATACCTTGACCTGCGTCAGACCTAAGATTTTTGCCGTTTCATTTTGCGACAGGTCGCGGAAATACCTGAGAATTATCAGTTTTCGATGCTCTTCGGACAGCTTGTCGATGGCATCGCGCAGGGCAAATCTGTCAAACTGACGGCTCTCTGCCTCGTCATCGCAAATTATGCTTCCAAGGGTGGCGCTGTCGTCGTCATCGTAGGCCTTTTCGTCAAGTGAGCGCACAGGAGAGGACGCAAATAGGGCTGACGATGCATCCTGTGGGGATATTCCCACCGCTGCGGCAACCGAGTGGATGTCGGCATCCTCGCCTGCCGAAATTCTGCGCTCTCTTTCGGCGCAAAGCAGGGCTGAAAGGCGTTTTTCCTCTCTTGAAACCTTGATTATTCCGTCATCGCGGAGAAATCTTCGGATTTCTCCGAAGATAAGCGGCACTGCATAGGTGGAAAATACGCAGCCGTGAGAAAAATCAAAGGTTTTCATCGCCTTAACCAGCCCGATATTTCCGCTTTCGACCAAATCGGACATGTCCGCCCCTCTGCCCGAAAATCGACCTGCTATGCTATACACCAGAGGAGCGTTGAGAATTGCAAGTCTTTCGCCTGCCTCCTCGTCGCCCTCTCTGTATGCGCGAAGCAGTATCAGATTTTCGTCATAGGGGCTTTTTTTCTCGCTTTTTATACTCATTAAAAAATCCTTCGGTCAGGGTTTGAGATTTTTCCTCATCAGGACCGTAGTGCCCTTTCCCGGACGTGATTTTACCGACAGATAGTCGGTAAAGCTCTCCATTACGAGGAAGCCCATTCCGCATCTCTCGCCGGCCTCTCCCGTAGTGAAGCTCGGCATACGAGCCTCTTCCACGTTGGCAATACCACAGCCGTTGTCGGAAATTTTTACCGACACCTCCCTGGTATCATAGAGTCTGACGGATATGTATATGTAGCAGGTGTCGTCTGTTAGTCCTTTATATGCGTGGACAATGCAGTTTGTTACCGCTTCGCTAACGGCACATCGCAAATCGCCAAGCTCCTCAACAGTTGGATTAAGCTCGGCGCAAAAGGCAGAGATTACCGAGCGGGCTACCGCCTCATTTATGCTTATGGCAGGCAAACGAAGCTTCATTTCGTTTATTTTCTTCTTCATCATAGATTTTACTTTCCTTTCATTTTGTAAAAGACAGATTTCTCACCCTGTCAATTCCGCAAAGGCGTACCAGCTTCATAAGAGCCGGCGACAGTCCGAAAAGCCTTACCGAGCAATCAAGGGCTGACGCCTTCTCTGCTCTGCCGAGTATTAGTCCAAGCCCCGAGCTGTCCATGAAAACAACCTCTGTAAAATCTATTATGAGTGTTCTTGGCCTTTTTTCAAAAAGCGCATCGTCGATTTTCTCTCGCATAGGCTTTGCGGTGTGATGGTCAATATCACAGCAAAGTCTGGCGGTTAAAGTGCCTTCGGTTTCGAAAAAAATTACGTCATCCTTCATTTTTCTTCTCCTTGTTTTTTCTTCACAGGGGATATTGTAGCATACCCTCTGCGAGAAACTTGTCAAAACAAGTAACAGAATTTTTTTAATTTAAAAAAGCGAGAGCCTGCGGGCTATATTTACCTTTACCCCCTCCTTTCGCTCCTTATATACGCTCTCGGAAAGAGCGCATATCGTGGTTTTTGCATACCCGATATTCTTGCCTATGTCGTTGATAAATGCCAGAGCATCTCGGCTGCCTGCCACCTCCAGCGCCGCATTCATCATTCGGTAATTAAGAAATCTGTATTCCATAATCACCGTAAATGGCGCAGTTCGGTTCTCAATTACACTCTGACGCCTCTGATAGTCAGCGCACATACATACTATGAGCCTGTCCAGGCTTTTGGGCATTATTTCTGCATCATACATTTGACATCCTCCAATTCAAGCGTCAAATATTCAAGAGCCCCCTTCAGCCTTTTTATAGTATCAAGAGCTTCGCAGGCCTCCGCTACCATTTCCTCAAGCTCGGGTATCCACCTTTCTGGTGACTCCTCTGCCCATGACGGTATCATTTCCAGCAATAAATTATGTACCGAAAGCATCTCCTCCTGCTCGGTAATTTTGTCAATTATATGGCGCATATCTCGCCTGATTTCGTCGGGGGAACGATATAATCTCGGCGGTGTGCCCTCGTAGGTATTCATACATAAATACATCCTTATTCTCCTTTCCTTGTCACTTATTATGTTATTCGTCGAGTGATTTTAGAGTGCCCTGTCGCTCATTACGTGACAATTATAGCATTGTAAATGTCACCTGTCAAGTAACTTCTGTCAGTTTTTTTCGACAAAAGTATTGCATATCAGGTGACATTATGTTATAATAAGGTATCCTCTGTTGAAAAATGAGAATAATTTGATATTTTTGCGGTTATTTTGCATAGGTATTTTAGCAAAAGCGGTTATTTATAATAAATCAGGGGCATAATTTGATATTTTCGGGGGTGAAAATTTTGTTAGGAGAAAGAATAAAGGGATTAAGAAAAGAAAAAGGCCTGTCGCTTGAGCAGCTGGCAGAGCTGATAGGCACAAGCCGACAGACTATACATCGCTATGAGACCGGCGTAATATCCAATATTCCCAGCGAGAAGATTGAGCAGATGGCAAAGGCTCTCGGTACTACCCCTGCGAAGCTTATGGGATGGGATAACGATGAAATTCCTTCATATAATAATATAGTGGGGCTGAAAACCAAGCGATTGCCTATTTTAGGCGAGATTGCCTGCGGCAAGCCTATATACGCAGAGCGTGATTATGAGAGCTATGCCGCCGCAGACGGAAGACTCAACGCAGATTTTTGCCTAAAAGCAAGAGGTGACTCGATGGTTGGCGCGAGAATTTACGACGGAGACATAGTTTTTATAAAATCGCAACGCGAGGTTAATAACGGCGATATTGCGGCAGTCGTTATCAGCGACGAGGCAACGCTGAAAAGAGTGTACTTCTACCCCGACGAGGGAAAGCTAATCCTCTCGGCTGAAAATCCGAAATACGCCCCCCTCGTGTACATGGGCGAGGAGCTAAATCAGATTTCAATCATCGGAAAAGCGGTGGCTTTTCAGAG
>JAZQWA010000111.1:0-2662 GCA_045632065.1 Eubacteriales bacterium
CCCCGCATAGCAATACCCAGCTTCCCGAGTCCTTGTGAATCGGTTTTGCGTTTTTGCTATATTTGAAAATAACCTTCCCTTTCGGGAAGGCTATTTTTATTTTAGTCCAAGTGAATCAAACAACTCTATCGTCTTTTCACTCTCTTCTTGCGTTATATTTTTCGAATGATTAAATTGCTTTACCGCGACGCCGAGTCTTTTGCCAAACAAAAGTTCCACCCAGCGTCTCACCTGATAAAACGGAACTAAAATACGGCGATTTTCAAGTCTCGGATAGCGTATTTTAAGCATATCATAGGGGAGAAAAATTCTCTTCAAAATATATTTTTTCCTTCCGCCGCTTGAGGTCTGCACTGCAAGGACACCCTGGTCGAGAGTGCCGTATGTTCCACCGCCCAAGATATACTTTTCCATATTTCTCACTCGGTCGGTGCATTCAGCGCCGCAGAACCATACCGAGATAAGCTCCTCTGCTCCCTGCTTAAACTTCTCAATTCCGGCAGAGCTGCAAAGCCGACTCAAAAACTCTGTGTCGTAGTCGCCACGGGTAAGCAAATACAAATCAACAAAAGGCCTTATACCGCAGCCTCCCGTGCTGAAATGATGGGCAGTGTGGGCAATTATATGAAAAATCAAAAATTCCTTTGACTGTCTGTACTCAAAATCTCCTTCGCATATCGGCGCAGAATACTCCCAGACCTTATCAAGTATGGGGTCCATTTTATCATTTACTTCCTTTATATTAAAGTGAAGCTCCAGATGAACGCCCGAGGTCGAGTAAAGACTGACGTCGTGAAAGGCCTTCTTGCCGTCGGTGGTATAATTAAGTTTTTCAGTGAGGACTGCAACCGCCCTGTCTATCTCAGGCTCTCTTACAAGTACGTCGATATCACAACTGGTTCTCATCCAAGGCTTAACATAAAGCGGACGGATAACCGAGCCTTTGAGGGGCATAAAATCTATTTTGGCTTCTCGAAGAACAAAAGAAATCTTCGAAAGCTCCTCTGAAATCTGCCTCTCACGGTATATGGAGAGCATAATTTCCTTCTGGAATTTGTCGCGAAGCTGGGCAGATTTAACGAAGCCACCGTCTATCAATGATGAGCCGACGATACCCACTATATCATGGAATTTCGAGAGCTTATATAGCTCTGCAACCTGTTCATCGGAAAGCTCAAGCCCTTTTGGAATCGGCTCGGCAAGAACTGCGCTTTTAATTAGCTCCGTCATAGCGGAGGTTAAATTTGTCATTAATTAAAACTTCCTCCACACCATTTTGTTAACGATACCGGTGTATGACTGAATGATTTTTACTACCTTGTCGGACACGTTTTCCTCAACGTAATCGGGAACGGGAGTGCCTGTTGCACCGTCTTCCTTCATAGCAACAGCAAGCTCTACTGCGCCTGTGAGTCCGCCCTCGTCGATACCTGCAAGAACGAAGCAGCCCTTGTCCATAGCCTCGGGGCGCTCTGTGCTTGTACGTATGCAAACTGCGGGAATAGGGTTGCCTATTGAGGTATAGAAGGAGCTCTCCTCGGGAAGCGTTCCACTGTCTGAAATTACCGCAAATGCGTTCATTTGCAAACAATTGTAGTCATGGAAGCCCAAGGGCTCATGCTGAATGACTCTCTTGTCAAGCTTGAAGCCCGATGCCTCAAGCCTCTTTTTCGAGCGAGGGTGACATGAATAGAGTATGGGCATATCGTACTTTTCAGCGATAGCATTGATTGCGCCGAAGAGCGAGAGGAAATTCTTTTCGGTGTCGATGTTCTCCTCTCTGTGCGCTGAAAGGAGTATGTATTTTCCCTTTTTAAGTCCGATGCGCTTATGAATATCGCTGGACTTTATTTTGTCAAGATTCCTATGCAAAACCTCTGCCATAGGCGAGCCTGTAACGAAGGTGCGCTCCTTTGGCAGACCGCAGTCGGCAAGGTAGCGACGAGCGTGCTCTGAATAAGCAAGATTGACGTCGGAAATTATGTCAACGATACGACGGTTGGTTTCCTCGGGCAGACACTCGTCCTTACATCTGTTGCCTGCTTCCATATGGAAAATCGGGATATGAAGTCGCTTTGCTCCGATAACCGCAAGGCAGGAGTTAGTATCTCCAAGCACCAAAACGGCATCAGGCTTAATCTCTTCCATCAATTCGTAAGAGCGAGCGATGATATTGCCCATGGTTTCGCCAAGATTTGCGCCAACCGCATCAAGATATACGTCGGGAGCGGCAATTCCAAGTTCCTCGAAGAAAATGCCGTTAAGATTATAATCGTAATTCTGTCCCGTGTGGGCGAGCAGGCAGTCAAAATACTGTCTGCACTTATTTATAACCGCAGAAAGTCTTATAATCTCGGGGCGTGTGCCCACGATTATAAGGAGCTTTAATTTTCCGTTGTTTTTAAATGATGCCTTGTTCATTTTTTACCACCTCGTAAAATGTGTCAGGTTTGTTAGGGTTAAACTGCTCGTTTGCCCACATAAGCGTGACTAAATCCTCGCTATCCGAAAGGTTTGTAATACTGTGAGTGTATCCTGGAAGCATATGTACTGCCTGAATTTTCTCACCACTCACCTCAAATGAAAGAATCTCGTCAGTTCCGATTTTGCGCATTTCGATAAGCGCTCTTCCGCTTACTACAATAAAGAGCTCCCACTTGGA
>JAZQWA010000112.1:0-25941 GCA_045632065.1 Eubacteriales bacterium
CTACACCGTTTTGGAGTTTCCTCCAAAACACAATGTTTTTTCTTATTTTCGTGTTGTTCAATTTTCAATGATCAATCGCTCACTTGCGTAAGCTTACTTATTATACTACATCACTTTTCAATTGTCAAGAGGTTTTTTAGATTTTTTTTCATATTTTTGTATTATTGTGCAACATTTATAGAATAATTTATATGAGGGGGTGTTGATTTGGTATCAATTCTAATGAGGACAATAATCATATACATCATTTTGTCCATAACGTTAAAAATCATGGGTAAAAGACAGATAAGCGAGCTTGAGGTAAGCGAGTTGGTTTCTACGCTTTTAATTTCGGAAATCGCATCCGTCACTATTGATGACCCTGACATTCCCCTGCTTAACGCGATAATACCTATATTATTTATTTTCGCTACTGAAATTATTATTTCCACAATCAAAAACAAATCTGAAAAACTAAAACGAAGCATTGAAGGACATCCTGTATATATAATATATAAAGGTAGACTTTTACAATCAGCTCTCTCAGAAAACAGGATTTCCATAAACGAATTACTATCTGAAATGCGAATACAAGGTATCGGTGATATTTCAGAGGTAAATTATGCAATTTTAGAGCAAAACGGCTCGCTATCTATATTAAAAACAAGCGATTCGACAATCGCTCACTCGATTATTATAGACGGAGAAATAATTTACGACACATTGAAATCTATCGGATACAACGAGGAATGGTTGAATAAGGAGTTAAAGGAATCCAAGGCAAAGAAAAAGAATATTTTTCTTATGACTGTAACCGACGACGGAACAACTAACATAATATTAAAGGACGGACAAGCAAAATGAAGGTCAAAATAGCTGCTTTTATCATTTTTATAGCCATAATTGTCTCTGTAACGACAAATACTGTTATTCTCGGCATACAAATTGATGATTTATCGGCTGAGGTTGAAAAAATCGAGGTTGGCAATCGCGCATATCAGCAAACAAGCGTTCTGCTTGAAAATTTCCGCCAAAAAGAGGCCTTTATGAGTCTTACAGTCAGTCACGACGACCTGACAACCATTGGAGAATGTATGGTAGAGATGCAGGTTTATCTATCGCAGGAGGATTATGAAAACGCTGAAGTGGCGAAAAACCGCCTGAAGTACTTTTTGAAGCACCTCAAGCGGTTATCGGGATTTAATATTGACTCAATTATCTGAATATCGTCATATCGTCGCAGTAAGCTTCTTCCCTCATAATAGAATAGCTCTCTGAGAGCAAATTATCAGAGGATAAGATTCCGCATTTATCGCGGAGAGCTTTAATAACGTATTCAGGATTAAGGAATGTAGATGGGTCTGCAGATAAAATTGCGGAGATAATTATTGAATTATCCGAAAGCTTTACGTCAGCTTTCTTAATAAGAGGCTTAATGTCGAAGGTTTTATCGGAATTCTTCTTTGCCACCTCGATTACAGGCGCTGCCAAGGCTTCGACGCAGGCTGATGCCAACGACTCGTCTGCCTTGTCGGTAGTAATGATTATTGTATAGGACAGCCACTTCAAATCGGTGAACTTGCTTTCAGCATAATAGCACTCTACAACCTGCATTTCGTCGGTAAGATTAGCGTTAAGGCAATTCATGGCCTCCTCGGGAGCTATGTAATCGTTAAGACGGACGTCCATAAACTCGCAAACACTCTCGGTACCAATGGAAAGAGGGGCGGCAAAAACCATTTTAGGCTTCGGGTTAAAGCCCTCGGTATACCACAAGGGAAGCTTCGCTCTAACGATAACCTTATGCATTGTTCTTACGAGGTCAAGATGGGAGATGTATTGCAAACTGCCCGTTTTTTTCATACGGAAACGAATAATTTGCTTTGTATCATTTACCTGCACCATTTGTTTTTACCTCCCAGCTTATTAGCTCCGCAGCCACTGCACTTTTCCTGACAGGAGGGAGTTGTTTCACCCTTATACGCCTTGTCACGCTCGCGCTTTAAGAATGCCTTGGTAACTCCAATGTCGATAATATCCCACGGAAGCACCTCGTCAAGACCGAATCCACGAGAGGTATAGAAGGCAGGGTCTACTCCGCATTTATCAAATGCGTCAATCCATGCATCATAGTCGAAGAACTCATCCCAGGCGTCAAACATTCTGCCCTGCTCTGCAAGGTATGCGATAGCGGGAGCAAGACGGCGGTCACCTCTTGCAAGCACTGCCTCAATGAAGGAAACCTTGGCATCGTGATAGGTGTATTTTATACGACGGTCGGTTATGCAGGAGCGAAGATGCTCCTGTTTTTTTATAAGCTCGTCGAAGGTGTCCTGCTTTTCCCACTGGAATGGGGTAAAGGGCTTAGGCACGAAGCAGGAAACGCTGATTGTAACTCCAATTCCCTTTGGTCTTTCGGGTTTAGGAATGGCAAAATACTGACCGATAACCTTTTTAGAAAGCTCGGCAATGCCCTCGATGTCCTCGAGGGTTTCGGTTGGCAATCCGTTCATAAAGTATAACTTAACGTTACTTTTTCCGCCTTTAAATGCGATTCCAACAGAACGCATAAGGTCTTCCTCGGTAACGTTTTTGTTTATAACGTCACGAAGTCTCTGGGTTCCTGCCTCGGGGGCAAATGTTATTCCACCCGTTCTTACAGAAGAAACCTTCTGCATAAGCTCCTCGGAAAAGCTATCAATTCTAAGCGAAGGAAGTGAAAGGCTAACGTGAGCCTTGTCAGTCCATTCAAGCAGGCTGTCTGTAAGCTTTGGAAGCTCGGAATAGTCGCTAATTGACAAGGAAATAAGCGAAATTTCATCATAGCCCGTATTATCGTAAAGGCATTTTGCCTGTTTGCAGAGAACTTCCGCAGATTTTTCTCTGATAGGACGGTAAACCATACCCGCCTGGCAGAAGCGGCAACCTCTGATACATCCGCGATATACCTCAAGCACGATTCTATCATGCACGGTTTCAATATAAGGCATAACAAGCTTCTCAGGATAAGGAGCTTTATCCATATCCTCGATAATACGCTTCTTGATTTTTGTTGGAACGTCGAGATAAAGAGGTTTATATTCCTTAATTGTGCCGTCCTCGTTATAAGAAACCTCGTAAAGCGACGGAATATACACGCCGTCAATATGCGATGCCTCTCTTAAAAAGGCTGTGCGGGTGTAGGTTCCCTCGTCCTTCATCTTGTTATACAAATGACATATTTCAAGAAGAACCTCCTCGCCCTCACCGATATTGATAAGGTCAAAGAACTCGGCAACAGGCTCGGAGTTATATACGCAAGGGCCGCCACCTATGATTATGGGGCAGTCCTCTGCTCTATCCTTTGCCCAAATGGGAAATCCTGCCAATTTAAGCATTGCAAGGGTGGTTGTATAGCACATTTCGTACTGTAAGGAGAATGCAACCATATCAAAGGCAGAAAGAGGGTCTCCGCTTTCAACAGTTGTGAGAGGAATGGAGTACTCTTCCATCTTCTCCTTCATATCAGTCCAAGGCGCATACGCTCTTTCGCACCATACGTCATTATCCTTGTTAATTACGTCATAAAGTATTCTTACTCCGAGATTCGACATTCCAATCTCGTAGGTGTCGGGAAAACAGAAAGCAAATCTGCATTTTACCGAATTTTTATCCTTTATAACGCTATTGTATTCTCCGCCTATATATCTGCCGGGCTTGCTGACAGATTTCAGAACAGATGAAATATTCTTATCGTTCATTTATTACGTCCTTTCGGGAAATTTCCGTGCCCCCTCAAAAGAAGGCACGGAAATAAAATGATTATTCTTCCTTTTTTTTTGCATCCTGAAGGAATGCTGTATTACTGAATGCTCGGAGAAGCAAGCACCATACTATATGCCAAGCGGACGCTACAAGTACTGTAAATCTGCTGAAGCCTACGATTGTAAGAACAACCGCAAGAATGATGCCTATTGCCATGCCGCAAAGCTCGGCAAATTTAGCATACATTGCAAAATTGTTGTACTTCTTCGCCAGGACAATCATACTTGCCGCATCAAGTCTGTCACCGTAAGTAATCATACTTGCCTTAACTCGATTATAAACCTTCTCTTCCTTTACAGGACTGTAAAGCTTGACAACTCTCATACAGTCGCTGCCTGCGGTAAGAGTAACGAGAAGCTCGTTAGATATATTAGGGTCACGAGTGTAAACCAATGGTGTAATTCCGTTTTCACGAAGCGACGGAAGTGTTGCGGTAAACTCCTCAGAGAATGAATATCTGATATAGAATTTAGCGTAAACCTCGCCATCCTCAGTGGCATACATAATCTTGGTTGTATCTATGCTAAGCTCATTTTCTGCGCTTGTATCAGGGAGCGATATGCCGTTTCTGACCATATAATCCTTGCTACCTGCGCAGATTCTGTGGCCTGCAACAGTGCCGCAAATACCGTCATCCTCTATAATAAGGTTAGTAGCGGTTTTGTGACGCACACGGTTGTCGATTGCGTTAGAGAACATATAGTCAAGAGGACCGCCTACCGCTGCAAAGAGCGCAGACATCTGGCGCATAACCTTCTCCATATTATCTCGCTCGCCGTAAGTCATAAAGCGTTTAAGGTTAACGTCGTCAGGACCAAACATATCGGTATCGTCAAAAGCGAATACGTCAACGCTCGAGAAGTTGTGATATGCATTCTCACCGATTGCGGTGCTATCAAAAATCAAAGCAGCTCTCTGCGAGAAGAAGAAGCCAACTCGGCTGGAAAGAATGGAGAATGCAGGACAGCCAAGCATAAACACGAACGTAAATGCCGCCATGCCAACCACAGCGCTCTTTGCAATAGCCAGAGCAGCAAGACCTGTTATAAATCCGATAGCAAGCGGAATACCAAATATAAATGCAAAGTGCTTGGGGTCGGAAGCAACGTCAGAGGAGCTCTTGAAGAAGTCAGAAACGAAGGAGGTTCTGAAGGTACGCGCGGTTTTGGACTTAAACTCGTCAACGATACCGTCAAGCGCGATATTCTCTGCTCCAAGCTCTCTGGTGTTCTTTCTGTCGATAATCTGCTTTTCCTCATCATGCGCCACCATCTTAAAGGCGATAAAATCTGCCTTAGTGCGGAAGAGGGCTGCGCTGAGAACAGGTAATGCGATAACGGCAAAGAGGAAGCCGAAAAGTGTATAGCTTCTTGCGCCTGATGCTGTTAAAGTAACCGTATAGAGCAGGAAAACAAGGAATATCGGCAGAATTGCAAGGTCCTTGGTAACTCTATCGTCTATAAGGCTCTTAACAGACTTGATAATCTCGGGGAGCGCCATAACAAGTACGCAGGCGGAAAGAAGGAAATCAACAAGGCCTGCGGATGCATAAAATGCAGAGCCTGGGAACATATTGAAGCTTATAGCGCCGCATGCGCAAAGTATTTCGAAAATCAAGAGCGCAACTGCAAAAATAGATGCCGCTGCAAATCTGATTTTAATGGATATAATGGAATCAAGGAATCTATCCTTTATGCTGTCACGCTGGGCAGGATTGTTAAACTCGCTATCCTTCGCCTTGCCTTCCTTTATAAATGCAAGCTCCTCTACGCCTGAGGGAGCATCCTCGGGCTCCTCGGGAGTCGCAGATGCAGAGCATTCGTATACTCCAAGCTCATCTGCATCCGGGTCGGGAATAACGTATTCCTCTTCGGGAACAATCTCCTCAGGAATTTCCGCAACAGGCTCAACCACCTCAGGCTCTGCGATGGGCTCATCCTTGGGCTCTGCCTTGAGAAGCTCGGCTATTTCAGCCATCTCCTCCTCCGCAGTTCTGCCGTCAAACTCGTCCATAAAATCGTCCTCTACGGTAAACTTGAAGATGTTAAGCGACTCATCGCTTTCCTCTGCGGCAAGATTCTCGGGAGTTTTCGCCTCGGAGCCGTGAATATCCTCGTCGTACTCGGCGGTGGGGTCAATCTTCACGTCATCCCCTGCTTCCTCCTCAACCTTGGGAGCGTTGATGTTAAGTCTTGCGCGAATTTCAGCATCGCCACGAAGTCTGTAATTCTCGCTCGCCTCGGTAAAGCGAGGAACGTATGTTGTCCATACGGTAGTCTGAGGAGCAATAGGCTCAGATTTCGACTCCTTGGTCTGCTCCGACTCATCCTCGGATTGACTCTCTGTTTCAACAACAGTCTCATCACCAGCAGTCTCCTCTTCCACCGCAACAGGCTGCTCCGCCTCGGAAGTTTCCTCGGCGATTTCCTCTGTGGTCGCAGTATTCTCAAAAACAAGGCCGGATGCATCAACGGGAACACTCTGCTCGGTTATATTCGTTTCGGGATTATTGTCTGCTTCAATTTTATCAACGATTTCTTGAATTTTGTCGTTGTCAAATTTCTTTTCCACGATTAGCTCTCCTTTACTTTTCTCTGTCTTGATACGTCGGACATTATTACTGCCGCGGCGCATGATACGTTCATAGAATTAACCTTTCCGTAAAGCGGAATGGATACTGTAAAATCGCATTTTTCCTTTACGAGTCTTGATATACCGAAGCCCTCGCTGCCAAGTACTATTGCGCAAGCGCCAGTCATATCGGTTTCGTAATAATTGCTTCCGTCCATATCAGCAGCATAGAACCAGAGTCCCTGCTCCTTCAATGAATCAATGGTCATTGCAAGGTTGGTAACCTTTGCAACACGCATGTGCTCAACTGCACCTGCGGAAGCCTTCGCCGCAGTGGAGGTAAGCCCTACCGCGCGTCTTTTGGGAATAATAACTCCGTGAGCGCCACAACACTCTGCGCTTCTGATAATAGCGCCGAGATTATGTGGGTCCTCTACTCCGTCAAGTATAATAATGAAAGGTGGCTCGCCCTTCTCTCTTGCGTAAGCAAGAATTTCCTCAACGGTTGCATAGTTTCTCTCCGATGCCATAGCAACTATGCCCTGATGATGCGCACCTGCCGTAAGATTGTCAAGCTTGAGTTTATCAACCTCAACGATAGGAATTTTCCTCTCGGATGCAATGCCGATAAGAACATTCACCGAGCCTTCCCTCTCGCCTGACTGAATATATACCTTTTCTATGTCGCGACCGCTTGCAAGAAGCTCTTTAACAGCATTTCTTCCAAACACTACGCATTCATCAATTTCTTCTGTACGTCTCTGACGGTTAAAATCTCTTTTTCTATCGTTAAAACCCGGACCTTTTCTTTTATCCATAGCTTTTTTCCCTTAAAATATCTATAATTTATAATATTATAGCATAAATATTTTAATTTGTACAGTACAAAATCTAAAAATCTTAAATTATTCGATCTTTTTTTCACTTTTGATTGACAAACGCCGAGAAAAAGAATATAATACCATTTGAAAGTTTAGTATTTAGATTGGAGATGGTAGTATAGCTAACGTAAAAGCGCAGCGCGACCTTACAAGCGGTCCTATTTTTGTACCGATGATTAAGTTTGTTATTCCCATAATGCTTACGGGATTGCTGCAAATATGCTATAATATGGCTGACAATATAGTTGTCGGCAGATATTCTGGTGATTCGCTTGCTCTGGCAGCGGTGGGCTCTACCTCCGCGCTTGCAAACCTTATAATAAATCTTCTGATGGGTATTGCCGGTGGCGCAGGTGTTTTAATTGCGCAATGCTATGGCGCGAAGGACCACGAGAGGCTTTCAAAAGCCGTTCATACCTCCATGCTGTTTGCTCTTTTCGGAGGTATATTCTTTTGTCTTTTCGGCTTCATTATAGCAAAGCCTGCTCTTGCGCTTATGGGCACTAAGACTGAGCTTATGAGTCGAGCGCTTCTGTATCTTCGAATTATTTGTATTGGTATTCCCGCCTCTGCGATATATAATTTCGGCGCGGCGGTGCTTCGTTCCGTGGGAGACTCCAAGACTCCGCTGTACATTCTTTCGTCAACGGGTGTTATCAACGTAATTCTAAATCTGGTATTCGTTATACTCTTTGGAATGTCGATTGACGGCGTTGCGCTGGCAACGATTATAGCTCAGTATGTTTCTGCATTTACAGTAGTGCTGATTCTGTTTAAGAGAAAGGAGTCTGTTTACTCTCTCAGTCTCGGCAAAATGCATATTGACAGAGAGCTTTTGGGAAGAATGCTGAAATTAGGTCTTCCTGCAGGCTTCCAGGGCTCACTCTTCTCTATTTCCAACATTATCATTACAGGCGGAATAAACACCCTGCCCACCGAGGCTATTTCAGGAAAAACCATTGCTATCAACATTGAGGGATTGGTTTACACTGCGATGAACAGCTATCTTCACGCTTCAATGACCTTTACAGGTCAGAATTACGGAGCGAGAAATTCAGAGCGTATTAAAAAATCCATATTGTATGCTGTTATTCAGGTTTCAGCAATTGGAATAATAGGCGGTCAGTTTATAAATCTTCTCGGTCGTCCTATTGCGAGCTTGTATATCGACCCGACAATAGAAAACAGCGACCTTGTTATGAATTACACCCTGGAGCTTATGGGCTTTATGCTATCCGTTTATTTCCTTTGCGGCATTATGGATACACTTTCAGGCAGTCTGCGCGGACTTGGTTATTCTATTATCCCGATGATAATAAGCATTTTTGCAATCTGCGTTTTAAGAACGCTTTGGGTATTATTCGTATTCCCCACCGAAAGCTTCCATTCGCTTATCGGTATTTATATCATTTACCCGATTTCATGGCTGATAGGAGCCGGACTTCTGGTAATTACTCTCATATTTGTATATAGAAAAATTAAAGTTAAGTTTGCTTCTACTGAAAACAATACTAAAGCATTGGCAGACGAGGCATAAAAAAAGAGGATTTGGCTTTCCAAATCCTCTTTTTTTATGCCTAACAAAGCGCGTTTCAATCTGATATGTAATTATCCGATTACTCTGCGTCCTGAGCAGCTCTTCTTGCTGCGAAGCACTCGCTGCAGTAAACAGCCTTACCCTCGGTGGGTTTGAAGGGCACCTGGCATTCCTTGCCGCACTCTACGCATACTGCATCGAACATCTCTCTTGCACTCTTCTGCGCATTTTTCTTTGCGGCACGGCATTCCTTGCATCTGGAGGGCTTGTTCTCAAAGCCTCTCTGTGCGTAGAATTCCTGCTCTCCTGCGGTAAATACGAACTCATTACCGCAATCTCTGCACTTCAATGTCTCGTCCTGGTACATTTGCTTTTTTCTCCCTAATAGGTTATAAATATTTGCCCTGAGACGGATTCCAACCGACGCCTTTGTAAAAAACCAACGCTCTCCCTTAAGCTACCTTGGGCATAATGACTATTTAATTGTCCGATTCGCTGCCATGCTCGGCGCGCAAGCGACGGAAAATGCGGGATTTTGCATTATCCACAGATTTTGCAGTACGGCCAAGCGTCTCTGCTATAACTGCAGTTTTATATCCCTGAATATGAAGCATTAATACGCGATATTCATAATCCGAAAGAAGATTTCGGGCAGAATTCATAATTCTGTCGAAAGACTCTCTTTCGATTATATCAGCCTCGGGGCCTCTGTCCTCACCAATCTGCTCAACGTCGCATTCGGAATAGTCGAGCGACGAATCAAAATTACGGAGCAGACCCAAAATACGATTTCGAACACATATCCTTGCGTACAGACCGAAAGTAACGTCGCTCTGCCCCAAATCATATCTTTGCGCAGCGATATGAAGCGCTACGCACGCCTCGGAGAAAAGCTCACCAAACTCGTCGGATACAGATGGAAAGCTGCATATAACCTTCCGCATCATAGGGGTATATCGACGTACAAGCTCATCGAAAGCCTCGTCCTCATGATTACGACAGCCTATAATTAAGGCCTCAATATCAGCATTTTCAAAGAATTTCATATAAAAAATTCCTTTTAATAACATAAAATTATTATATATGTAGGTTTTTTAATTGTCAATGGTAAATTAAAATTTTTTTAATATTTTTCCATAAAACAAACAAAACTCAACATAATTTTGTGTTTTTTTTGTGCAAAATGACAATTTCTTACTTTTAGGACATATATTCTATCCTACCGGTAGCAGAAAACAGGACTCCTCTGTAAACACCGTCAGGCTTGGACTCAAAATTCTTCTTTATCTGCTCTGCCTCAGCAAGAGAATTTACCGTAAGCGAGGTTTTCATAAGGTCGCCATATCTATCGTATGCTTCCATCGTTACTCGATAACGCTTGCTATCAGTTTCTTCGATATACGACTTTATAGACGCGCCACTTTTTGAAAGCGAAACGTGCTTTATTGCAGAGCGAAGGCTTCTTTCTCTGAATTCCTTATCAAGATTGTCGTAAAGCTCTGCTGCAACGGCTCTGCCCTTGTCGGAAATCATATAATAAGCAGCTCCATCAAGCTCGTCATAAAGCAGATGCTCGGAATCAACAAGCTCTCCAAGGCACTGCTCGTAGTCGAGTGACATATCATCAACGTTTTCGTCGATAATGCTCATAATCGTGCTTTTATCAATGGGATAGCGAATATTATCCAACAAGAAAAGAAGAAAAACCTTTATATCTGTTGTACTGCTTAGCTCGAATTTTTTGTTTTTTCTCATAATACAAGCCTTTCTTTTTATGAATAAACAGCTCCCTGCCCGTCAAAAATCAAGGCATAGGAGGAATGAAAATGTACGGATATTTTACTGAAAGAAACTATAACGGCGATTTCCCTTATACCGACCTTGCCTGCGAAAGAAGGCGCGCTGACGTCAGCATCCCGGGAGTAGATTACAAGCGCGAGGTTTCGGTTGGCGGTTCTTGGGAAAGAATCAAAATCACGTCAAAAAAGGGGGCAGAATCCATCGGCAGACCGCTCGGCATATATGATACGCTGGAAACAGGCCGTCTGGATTTGCTCGATGCGGAAGGAATCGAGGATGCTACAAGCGAGATCGCAAGAGAGCTTTGCTACATCCTTGATGCAACGGATGTTTTTCCCGAAAGAATCCTTGTGGCAGGTCTCGGAAACCCTGCTCTGACTCCTGATGCTATCGGATGCGCCGCGGCAAAGCTTGTTAAGCCTACAATGCACATAAGCGAGCATGACAGAAGGCTTTTCGAAAGCCTCGGCTGCGCTGAAATTGCCGTATGTACCCCAGGCGTTGCTGCCACAAGCGGTCTTGATGCGGCAGTTACCATAAGAGGTCTTTGCGAGGCAATAGGCCCTGATGCGGTAATAGTAATCGATGCCCTCGCCTCACGCGCGGTAGAGCGCCTGGGCTCAACAATACAGATTTCAAACACAGGGGTATCGCCCGGCAGTGGTCTTGGTAATCCGAGAACACCGATTTGCAGTGAAACCGTAGGATCTCCTGTAATTGCAATAGGCGTGCCTACAATAATAGATTCAAGAATGTTCAGCTACAATTCAGCCGACCGTATCGAATCAAGAAGCTACCCAAGAATGTTCGTTTCTCCAAAGGAAATCAACGATATAGTAGAGGCCGCCGCACAGGTTATCGGCGGCGGCATAAATCAAGCGTTTGGTTACTTTTAATATACGAAATCGAACTCGAAATCGTAAATGCTGACGGTATCGCCCTCTTCAACACCTGCCTCACGAAGCTTATCGATAACTCCGTTTTTAATAAGCACGCGCTGGAAGAAATTAAGCGACTCGTAATCGTCAAAGTTGATCTGGCCCATAAAGTTATAAAGCCATTCGCCCTCAACGATAAATTTATCGTTTTCACGACGAACGATAGTTTCCTTCGCGCCAACAGAGCTATGAATCGCCTCGTCCTCGGGCGAGTACTCGGTTTCATAAATGGTCACGGGAGGAAGCTCCTTAAGCTTTTCGATAGTAAGGGCTACGAGCTCGTCAAGTCCCTCGCCTGTTACTGCCGAAACGTATACTACGGGAATATCAAGAGCTTCGGTGAATTTCTTAAATTCCACCATAGCCTCACTATCCTCGTCTGCGCTGTCAATTTTATTGGCTACGATAATCTGCGGACGCTCCGAAAGCTCGCTTGAATATCTGCTGAGTTCAAGATTGATTTTCTGAATATCGGATACAGGGTCTCTACCGTCCGTGCAGGCTACGTCAACAACGTGAAGCAAAAGTCTGCATCTGTCGACGTGGCGAAGGAAGTCGTGACCAAGGCCCTGTCCCTCCGATGCGCCCTCGATAAGTCCGGGAATATCAGCAGCGAGGAAGCCCTTGCCCTCTCCAATGCTGACTACGCCAAGATTGGGCGAAAGTGTGGTAAAGTGATAGTTTGCAATTTTAGGCTTTGCAGACGAAATTCTTGAAAGAATAGAGGATTTACCTACGTTGGGGAATCCGATAAGTCCAACCTCTGCAAGCATCTTAAGCTCAAGGAGAACCTCTCTTTCCTCACCCTTGGTTCCGCTTTTTGCAAATCTGGGAATCTGTCTTGTGGGGGTGGCAAAATGTCTGTTGCCCCAACCTCCTCTGCCGCCCTTACAAAGAACGTACTCACGGTCGCTACCCATATCGAATATGATTTTACCTGTTGCAGGGTCCTTAATAAGCGTTCCCTGAGGCACGGTGATAATCACGTCTGCCCCGTTTTTTCCATGCTTTTTGCCAGTCATGCCGTTGCCGCCGTTCTCGGCGACGAACTTACGCTTATATCTGAAAGCAAGGAGGGTATTTGCTCCCTCGTCAATTTTGAAAATAATATTTCCGCCTCTGCCGCCGTCACCGCCATCGGGACCGCCTGCAGATACGTATTTTTCACGGTGGAAAGAAACGGCTCCGTTACCGCCGTCTCCTGCCTTAACATAAATTTTAATATTATCAATAAACATATCTTTTCCTTTTTATACCTTTGTGGAGTCATCGCCCCTCTGTCTTATAACAATTTTTATAGGTGTTCCCTCAAATCCAAAGGTGTCCCTGAGACAGTTTTCAATATAACGTCTGTATGAGAAATGGAATAGCTCCTCGCTATTACAGAAAATAACAAACGTAGGAGGCGCAATAGAGGTTTGAGTCATGTAATAAACCTTAAGTCGCTTACCCTTGTCCGAGGGGGGCTGAACTCTTGTGGTAGCATCGTTGAGAAGGTCGTTAAGAACGCCTGTTGTAATTCTCTTGCGAGCCTCTGCGTAAACCTCTTTAATCATTTCATAAAGATTAGCAACGCGCTGACCTGTAAGGGCTGAAACATAAACGATAGGAGCATAAGGCATATAAGAAAGCGCTGTTCTTATCTTTTTATTATATTCCTTAACGGTGTTGTTTTCCTTTTCGATAGCGTCCCATTTGTTTATAACGATAATGCAGGATTTTCCCGCCTCATGAGCAAGGCCTGCAATCTTCTCATCCTGCTCGGTAACACCGTCCTGAGCATCAATCATAAGCAGACAAACGTCAGCGCGCTCGATAGCCATATTCGCTCTGATAACACTGAATTTCTCAATTCTGTCCTCAACCTTTGAATGACGGCGGATTCCTGCGGTATCAATGAAATTATAAACACCGTGAGCATTCTCTATACGAGTATCAACGGCATCACGTGTTGTACCTGCGATATCCGAAACGATTACTCTATCCTCACCGCACATACGGTTGATAATAGAGGACTTACCTGCGTTGGGCTTACCGATAACGGCTACGTTAATAACGTTTTCGTCATCCTGCTCGTTATCGTCAAAGTGACATTCCTCAATTACCGCGTCAAGAAGGTCGCCCGAGCCTGTGCCGTGGAGCGAGGAAATAGCGATAGGCTCTCTCTCAAATCCAAGCTCGTAGAATTCATAGAATTCGTAAGGCAAATCGCCAACCTTATCAACCTTATTAACGGCAACGACAATAGGTTTGCCGGATTTTTTAAGCATTATCGCAATATCTCTGTCGTCTGCAACAAGTCCTGCGTGAATATCGCACATAAACACGATAACGTCAGCAGTTGCAATAGCAATTTCAGCCTGGTTACGCATCTGCTTTAAGATAATTTCATCGCTTTTAGGCTCTATACCGCCCGTGTCTACGAGAAGGAAACGGCGGTCGTTCCACTCCGCCTCGGCATATATGCGGTCACGTGTTACACCGGGAGTATCCTCTACAATCGAGCGACGCTCACCGATTAGTTTATTAAATAAAGTGCTCTTGCCGACGTTAGGTCTGCCGACAATGGCAACTATAGGTTTTGACATAGTTCTTCCTCCTTACAATGCTGTATCCAAAATTGCCTCGACAAGCTCGTATCCGTCGCTTCCTGTGGAGCGCACGGGTATGCCAAGCTTGCCTGAAAGCTCCTCAACGGTCATTCCGCAGAGGAACACCTCCTCGCCTGCGCGAAGGCAGTTGCCGGGAATGAGAAGCTCGTCCCCAAGGGGCTTGTCCTGCAATTGTTCATATATATCCTTTCCGGTCAAAAGTCCGGAAACAGTTATTGACGTACCAAAGAAATTATTTATAATTTTGTAAATATTGACTTTTATTTCAGGGCAGATGTCCTTCAGCTTCGCAACCTCGTTCTCAATCATATCGTAGGATGCGGTTCCCGTAACAAGAGAAACGCTGCGCTTTTTGCTTATGCATTCCTCATCGTTAGAAGCAAGATCAAGTGCATTTTCAAACTCGTCGCTAAAGGAGCGAATCATACCCACACCGTTTTCAAGCTGGGGATAATCCTCGTAATAATCGCTGTGTGGTATTCCTCTTCCCGATTTGAGATAAAATTCGTCTGCCGCATAGAACAGTCTTGTTCCATGCGTTTTTTTATGCTCATCGCCGACCTTGTTTATCATATCTATTACGTCTGATGCTTCACCGGGTGTGAAATCGGTCAATGGGTAGAGCCCTTCCCTGAATTTCGTAAGTCCTGCGGGCACTATCGCCACACTGCTTATAGACGGATAGAGAGCCGCCAGGTCAGTCATAGAACGAAGAAGCTCCTCACCGTCGTTTATGCCCTTGCAAAGCACGATTTGGGCGCACATTGAAAGTCCTGCGCTTGCAAAATCGTTTAAATACTTCAAAACCTCGCCAGAGTGCTTATTTTTCATCATTTTCACTCTAAGCTCGGGGTTGGTAGTGTGTACAGAAATATTTATGGGTGACATACGCATTTTTATAATGCGGTCAACATCCTGCTGTGTCATGTTAGTAAGGGTTACGTAGTTTCCGTGAATAAAGGAGAGTCTTGAATCATCATCCTTGAAATAAAGCGACTCACGAAGCCCCTTCGGATTCTGGTCAATAAAGCAGAAAATGCATCCGTTCTTGCAGGAGTGCTTCTCATCCATAAGAGGAGTCTCGAATTCAAGACCGATATCCTCGTATTCGCCCTTTTTGATTTCTACCTCATAGGTCTCCCCATCGCGAAGCAAGGAAAGCTTGACCAGGCGCTCTGTGAGATAAAATCTGTAATCAAGAACGTCGCGTATTTCGTTATCGTTAATTGAAATCAGGATGTCGCCGCCCACAATTCCCGCAGAAGCAGCACGTGATGAGGCTTCAACCGAAGTTATCTTAACCATATATTTAACCCTTACGTAATTTTTTCTTTTTCTCATGCACAAGCATATCAGCGCTTATGCCGTTTTCAATAATGTATGCGGTGGCCTCTGCCGAGCCGCTTTTCTGCGCAGCGAGCATAAGGCGCACAGATTTATCTCTATCAAAATCTGTGCCAAGTCCGTCAACGTAGCATCTTGCATAGAGAAATTTACCCTTTGCAACCAAATCCTCTACATAACTTGTACTATGTCTTGCCGCGATCTGAAACCACTCAAAAGCCTGCCTTGCATCCTGCTTTATAGCTGAATATCTGAGGTCCTCGTCACGCTCAAAATCTTCAACGTCGCCCTCAAGAAGAAGGGTGTCATCTCTATATTCGGGAGTATGGAATGGAATCATACATATTCCAACGATATCAGGCTCAAACATACATCCCGAGGTGTATGCCATGCCAAGATAAAGCTGTGCCTCTATACAGCCTTGCGTAGCAGAAATTTTCAGATATTCATACGCCTTAACGTAGTCCTTGGCAACGCCCTCTCCGCGAAGATAAAGCATGGCGATATTGTAACAGGACTCACCGCCCTCAAGGTCTCTGGCAAAGGCAAAAAAGCTCTTGGCCTCGGCGGGATTGTAATCAACGCCAAGCCCTTTCCATAGACAATAGCCGTAGTTAAAGGATGCCATAGCATCGCCGTCTCTTGCACCCTCAAGGTACATCGCGGCTGCCTCTGAAATGCGTCCTTCCATAAACGCAACGTCTGCTGTCGATTTATCGTACACGGCTATCTCCTTTCTGTTTTTTTACTTCTGCCAAGAAATGTCACTGATTTATTGTGAATTTTGTTCCCTCACGGGTGTCGAGAATAGTGATGCCCTTAGCAAGAAGCTCATCTCTTATTGCATCTGCTGCGGCAAAGTTCTTTTCCTTTTTTGCATTTTTTCTTGCCTCAATGCGCTCGTTGATATAAGCAAGAAGCTCGGGGTCAACGCCTGCGTTTTCTTCTGCCTTTTGTCTTTGCTTTTCCGCAATGATTTTATCAGCAGCGGCGATAAGGCCAAGATCAAGCACAGTCTCAAAATCCTTAATGAGAGCAAGCTTTGTTGCGTCGTTTGTTTTAAGCTTGAACACGTCGTAAAGCGCAGTTACCGCAAGAGATGTGTTAAGGTCGTTATCAAGAGCGTCTGTAAAGCGCTTCTTGCCCTCTGCGAACGCTGCATCGTCAATCTCTGCAGCACGTCTGTCAAGGTCTGCAACCTTTGCAACAAGCTTATTATAAGCGATTTTCGCATTATCAAGGTTTTCCCATGAGAACACAAGATTTTTTCTGTAATGCGACTGCATGCAGAAGAAGCGATACACGAGAGGATCGTATCCCTTCTCTTCAAGAAGAGAAACGGTCAAGAATTCGCCCTTGGACTTGGACATTTTGCCCGAATTGGTATTCAGGTGATGAACGTGGAACCAATACTTGCACCACTCGTGACCAAAGGTCGCCTCGCTCTGCGCAATCTCGTTTGTATGGTGTGGGAATGCGTTGTCAATACCGCCACAATGGATATCAAGATATTCACCAAGGTGCTTTGATGCTATGCAGGAGCACTCAATATGCCAACCGGGATAACCTATGCCCCAAGGGGAATTCCACTTAAGCTCCTGGTCGTCAAACTTGGATTTTGTAAACCAAAGTACAAAATCCGCCTTGTTTTTCTTGTTACTGTCAGCCTCAACGCTGTCTCTTACGCCAACCTCAAGGTCTTCCTCATTGAAATCGTTAAAGATGTAATATTTTTCAAGCTTCGAGGTATCGAAATAGATGTTTCCGCCTGCCTCATAAGCATATCCCTTCTCAAGAAGCTTCTCAATCATAGAGATAAACTCGGAAATGCAGTTAGTTGCAGGCTCAATGAGCCTCGGCTTATCAATATGAAGCTTTTCACAGTCCGCAAAGAATGCATCTGTATAGAATTTCGCTATTTCAAGTACGGTTTTATGCTCGCGCTTTGCGCCCTTGAGCATTTTATCCTCACCCGTATCTCCATCGCTGGAAAGGTGGCCTACGTCGGTGATATTCATAACGCGCTTGACGTCGTTGCCGAGATAGCGCAGATATTTCTCAAGAACGTCCTCCATTGTGTAAGTACGGAGATTTCCTATATGAGCGAAATGATAAACGGTAGGTCCACAGGTATACATTGACACCTTGCCCGTTTCTCTAGGAATAAATTCCTCTCTCTTTCTCGTTGCAGAATTATATAAAAGCATTTTTTGTTCCTCGCCTTCAAAATTGCATATTTACTCGGATATCATTTTAACAGAAATATAAGATTTTGTCAAGGATTTTAATAAAATACTTAATATAAAATGCGCAAAATCTTTCTACGTGCGCAATTAATTTAAAAATATTTTGAAAAATATGCGTTTTGCTCTTGTAATCCGCGGCGGAATTTGTTAATATATATATGTATAAATATTTGTTAATCACACGGAGGACATACATAAATGAACGAAAACAAGGATAAGCAGAATTACTATAATTCTTTGAGCGGAGCGCAAAAGTCCGTGCCGATTATTCTGGCGGCAGTTGCTGCATTCGTTGCGGTTTGCCTTTTCAGCAATTCGGGCTTTTTAGGCAACGGAATAGGCGCAGTGCTTAAGGGATTGTTCTCCTTTGGAGCCTATGCTATTCCCATCACTCTTGCTATTCACGCTCTGTGTTTTGCCGTAGACATTGCTGAAAAAAGGCTCAATATGAGAATCGCTTTCTCAGTAATTACAATTCTCGCAGTTTCGGCAATTGAATACGCTATATGCAATTGGGGCGGTGGCGCCGTATTTACTCCCGGCGCATTTTTCGCTGCTCAGACAAGCGGTGGCTTCATAGGCAGCATTATCGGCTTCGTTCTCATGTTTTCCCTCGGACATATTGGCGTTATTGTTGTCGCTCTTGCCGTTCTCGCTATTTTTGCAACATTTTTCTATGCCGACAGAGGTGGTTTCTTCGGAAGCACGGCCAAATCGGTTTCCGGTGGAATTACAGGTGTAATTGACAAAGTTAAAACCAAAATCAACGACAAGGCTGAAAAGGACAGACAGCAGAAAGAAGAACAGGCACAGCTTGAGCTCGAGGCTAATAGTCAAGAGCTTATTGACGACGATTTCTTCAAGGCAAGAGGTAACGCATCTGACGTTAAGGTTGCAAAGCTCGGTATCAAGGAGACCTCTGACACACAAGGCACGACTCCTCTTGTTGACCCTGCTCTTCGCCCCGTATATGAAGAACCTGCTCCTATTGTTGTCGAGGAGCGCAAGCGCAAGAGAAGCGCGGACAAGCCCCTCGATCTTTCCTACGGAATGGAGGAAAGCGAGCTTAACGCAAGCACAGATGTAGAAGAGAAATCTGCAGAGGAAATTACCGAGAACAAACCTGAAAACACAGTAAACAACCGTTATGGCACAGACTTCTACAGTCTTGACGACAGCGCGGATAACGTATTTACAAAGACATTTGATCCCTTTGATTTTGCAACTAACGAAAAGAGAGCTGCAAAGCCATCCAGCAAGGCTACTCCCATTGAGGAAGAGCTTGACGAGATGACTCTCTATGAGATGAAGGCCAACCACGTGCCTACCGAGAGAGAAAAGCGTATGATGGAACTTGAGCGTCGCAAGCAGGAATGGATGAAGAGCAGAGGCATGTCAGCTCCTGCCCAAAAGACAGAGCCTGCATCCAAGACAGCTCCTGCGCCAGAGGTTCAGCAAACCGTTACAGAGCCTGCGCCCCAGCCAACCCCTGCATACTCCCCTGCTCCCTCGTATACTCCCGCACCTAATTACAATTCTGCTCCCTCGTATAGCGCTCCCACTTACACGCCCGCAAGCGTTGCGGAAAGCGCATCAGAGGACGAGGATATTGTTTCTTCAACCGTTACTGTAGAGACTATGGAGGCTATCAAGGAAAGAATTGAAGCCAACAGAGCAAGCTCTCAGATGGGCGTTGTACCCGAAAAGGTTGATGCTTATACATCATATTCAACAACCCAGACTACATACACCTATGCGCAGGAGGAAAATGAAAGCGTTGCCGAGTCCTCTCCTGTCGCTCATACTGCTTCTGCCCAGCCTCTTGAGGAAGCGACCGAGGACCTTGCAATTCTTATAGGCGAGCGTATTGCAAAAAACAATCCCGCCTACATGAGAAGCGCGAATGAGATGAAGACCTACACACGAGTAGTAGCTTCATCCGACGAGGATAACATTTTTGCCCCTGCGGCTCATACTGAAATCAACGAAGCAAAGCAGGATAGCCTTGACGTGGAAGACTCTGCGCCTGCTATTCAGGATGTTTCTCCTGCCGAAGAGGTCGCTTCCGGAGCGCCTGCATCTGCAACAGAAACAGAGTTCACCTTTGGTGAGCCTGCGCCCCAGGCTACCGAAGAAGAGATTAAATTCGAGGAACAGCCTGAGGAATCAACGGCAGCTGAAGCAACCGAGGCAGCTGGTGAAGAGGTAATCGCAGAGGAAGCCGAGGATACGGTTGAAGAAGTAAAAAACGAAAATAACCCTTATCAGCGCGCCGCTATATTTGCAGCCGAGATGATTGGCGCAGTGAAGACTGCACAAGAGCCTGTAATTCAGACCTACGAAGCTCCTGAAATCCCCGAAGCCACAGAAGAAATCAAGGAAGAAGCGACCTTAAAGGTTGAGCGTGAGATGATTGCGCCCTCCCCCGACACAATTTCTTTTGAGCCTGTTGCGGCATTTACCGAAGAGGTCATTGACGATGACGTATTCACCGTTGTTGACGATGATGCAAGCGAAGATAGCGCAGAATCTGATGTAAATGAGGACGCTATTTCCTGGACCGACGACGAAGAATCCGAAGAAAATCAAGCGGAAGAGCTTGAAGAAGAGTCTGACGAGCTTTTAGACTTCGAAAGCGAGGATGACGAAGAATATAGCGACAACACAGACGTAGCCGACGCTGAATCCGAAAATATTGTTGACGAGGAAATTTCCGAAGAAGCAGCCGATGACGAAGCTGATATTGAAGAAATTCCACCGGAGCAGCAGAACCCTGACGTTATTAAAATGAGGGAAATGTTCCCCTTCCTCGCTCCATTAGACGAGCAAAAGCCCGCGCAATCAGGCGCTCCCGCAGAGGAAGATACTGCTGCTGAACCCGAAGCTGTGGTTGAAGATACTGTCGAAGAAAACGAAGAGGATGACGTCCCTTTTGACGAGCCTATCAAGGTTAAGGAGGATGTAAAAATCCCTCCGGAAATGACAGGACTTGTTGCTTTGGATCAGATTAAGGAGGAGCCAAAGAAAAGCAAGCCCGATTACTCAAACTACGAATTTCCGCCAATAGACCTTCTTGCGAAGGAAGAGTCACTTTATGACGAAAATATCCAGGCAGAAATCCAGGAGAACGCAGACAAGCTTATCGAAACGCTGGCATCATTCGGCGTTACGGCT
This sequence comes from Eubacteriales bacterium, assembly GCA_045632065.1. Lineage (GTDB taxonomy): Bacteria > Bacillota > Clostridia > Oscillospirales > CAG-272 > UBA1740. The sequence continues at coordinate 20,887 of JAZQWA010000112.1, forward strand.
TCCATAAAGGGTGTTGACCGTGGCCCCAGAATTACCAGATACGAGGTTGTTCCCGCAAAGGGCGTTAAGGTAAGCAGTATTCTCAATCTCCAGGACGATATCGCTCTCAGCCTTGCGGCAGGCTCTATCAGAATGGAAGCTCCTATTCCCGGAAAATCTGCTGTCGGTATCGAGATTCCCAACAAAAAATCCGCTACCGTAAGGCTGAGAAACCTTCTTGAAACAGAGGATTTCAAGAGCTCTAAGTCAAAGACCTTCGTGTGCATCGGACGTGACGTTGCAGGTCAGCCTGTATTCGGAGATATTTCCAAGATGCCCCACCTTCTTATCGCCGGTGCGACCGGTATGGGTAAGTCGGTATCCATCAACTCGCTGCTTATCAGCATACTCTACAAGGCTCGTCCCGACGAGGTTAAGTTTATTATGATTGACCCCAAGCAGGTTGAGTTTACTATGTACAACGGTATTCCTCATCTTCTTGTACCCGTAGTTTCTGATCCCAAGCAGGCCGCAGGCTCGCTTATGTGGGCGGTTGAGGAGATGGAGCGCAGATTTGAGCGTCTCAAGCCTCTTTGCGTAAGAAATATTGACGCATACAATGAAAAGGTAACCGAGGACCCCTCTCTCGGAGAGCCTATGTCCAAGATTATCATCGTTATAGATGAGTTCGCAGACCTTATGCTTCAGGTTAAGGATCCTGTTGAGGCGTTGGTTATGCGTATTGCCCAGAAGGCAAGAGCTGCCGGTATTCACCTTGTTATCGGTACTCAGCGTCCCTCGGTAAACGTTATTACCGGTGTAATTAAGGCAAACGTTCCCTCTCGTATTTCCTGCAAGGTTATGTCGAACGTTGACTCCAAGACCGTACTTGACTCCGCAGGCGCTGAAAAGCTGCTTGACCGCGGTGATATGCTCTACGCTCCTACCGGCTCTCCCAAGCCTCACAGAGTTCAGGGCGCATTTGTTGCCGACGGTGAGGTTGAATCCATTATGGCTTACCTGCAGAAGTACAGCGATGGCTCGAATTACGACTCCACCGTTATGGAGGAAATCGAACGCGCGGCGCAGAAGTGCTCCAAGAAGGGCGGCAGCGCTGACCGTGACGACGATGACGATGAGTCAAGCGGTGAGGGCTATCTCAACGACCGTCAGTTCCTTGACGCAGTTGAAATCGCTGTTAATACAAGAAAAATTTCCACCTCTCTTATTCAGAGAAAGCTTTCCGTTGGCTACGGCAAGGCTGCAAAGTTCATAGATATTATGGAAGATATGGGCATTGTCGGCGAGTCTAACGGACAGAGACCCCGTGAGGTTCTTCTCACTCCTGACGAGTGGAGAGAGAAGCTTGCGAGAGCTTCTTTGGAATAAACAAAATGAGAGGCTGTCTTAAATGCAAGAGCTTTTGAGACAGCCTCGTTTCTTGAAAGGTTTAGTTATGATTATAGTTCTTCTTGCTGAGGGCTTTGAGGAAATTGAAGCTCTTACCCCTGTTGATATGCTAAGGCGAGGCAATTTCGATGTTAAAACTGTAGGCATTGCAGGCAAAACCGTTGTAGGCTCGCACGGAATCAATGTTGTAGCCGACGCTACGATTGATGAAATAAATCTTAACGATGTTGATATGGCGATTTTCCCAGGAGGTATGCCCGGCTCACTCAACCTTGACGCATACGAGATCACCGATAAAATAATCGATAGTGTCCTAAGCCGTGGTGGAAGAATTGCGGCTATTTGTGCCGCTCCTCTCATTTTTGGAAGGCGCGGATTGCTTAATGGCAAAAAAGCGACCTGCTTCCCGGGATTTGAAAAGGAACTCACAGGAGCAGAGATTATTGATGCTGACGTTGTAACAGACGGTCAGATTACTACCGGCAGAGGTATGGAGTATTCCCTTCCCTTTGCCAAGGAGCTTGTTAGATTAGCAGGCGAAATACAGAAATAACGGAGATATACATATGGCTATTCAACCAAAGGCACGTAACATTGCTTACCGCTGTCCCGGCTGTGGCACGGCGACAGTTGGACTTGTGGGCAAGTTTGCCTTGCATGCAAATATGCTCAGATTGAGATGCACCTGTGACGAGGAGTCATCTCTCGATATAAATATTACGAACAACGACAAAGTCAGGCTTTCTGTTCCCTGCCTGTTTTGCCGTCAGAATCATTCCTATGTTGTGAGCGAATCACTTTTCTTTGACAAGGAAAAGTTTTTACTCAACTGCCCTTATTCCGGAATGGATATTGCTTTTATAGGCGACGAAGAAACAATCAGCGGTGAGCTTTCACGCACAGAGCAGGAGCTCACAAGACTTATGGCGGCATTTGAGGCTGAGGAGCTTGCTGACATTCAGCCTGAGGATGTAAACGAGGACGAGGTTCTTCCCGACCCTTCGGTTTACGATACTCTGCGATTTGTTGTAAAGGACCTTGAAGCCGAGGGCCGTGTTAAGTGCCCTTGCGGTAACGGAAAATACGACCTCAGATTTATTGACGGCGGATTGCAGGTCTGGTGCGAGAGCTGCGGCGCTACGTATGATTTCAGCGCTACCTCCCCCACAATGGCAGAGGAATACCTCGACACCAACGAAATCACCTTAAAGTAGTCCGTAATATTTCAATATTCCGCGATATATACCGGTTGCGAAGAGGTATGGCGAATTGGCGAGAAGGTCAGCATCATAAGGATTGGTTATAAATCCCATTTCTACAAGCACGGCAGGCATTTCGGTTTCTTTTAATACATAAAGACCGGGGCGATATACTATTCCTCTGTTGCGAAGTCCTGTGGTAAGCGTTAGCTGCTCAAGGATATTTTCTCCGAGCGTCCTTGCAACAGTAGAGCCGGGGCCGTAAACCAGTGCTTCGTTACCTGTTGCATTCGGGTTTTCCGCGGCATTGTTGTGGAGCGAAATGAATATATCGGCTGGCCAGCGGTTTGCCTCGTTCACTCTCGCTGTAAGGCTGCTTGAATTGTTTGTACCTAGTATTGTTTCGGGCGTTGGTCTTGACAGCCTTGGGGTAAACTCCGGATTGGTGAGAAAAAGATTGTATAATCTTCTGCCTATTTCATAGGTCAGATCCTGCTCGTAATAGCCGTTGCCCTCTGCCCCGGTATTGAATCCCGAGGGGTTATGTCCTTGGTCAATATAGATTTTTATTGGCATATTTTACTCCTTTTTTAATTTATGTTCCTATGTCAATTTATGCAAAAGGTTTAATTTTTGATTATGAATGAAATGAGAAGAATGCTCAGCTTTGTAAGACGGGCTGTGGATGATTACAATATGATTGAAGATGGCGACAGAATCGCCGTAGGAGTTTCGGGCGGCAAGGATTCTCTTGCTCTTTTAGAGACGTTAGCCGAGATGCGCAGGTTCTATCCAAAGAGCTATGAAATAGTTGCAATTACTGTCGATATGGGCTTCGAGGGGGCTGATTATTCTCAAATTGAAGAATTCTGCCGAAGAATAAACGTCAAATATGTCATAGCAAGAACCGATATTGCTAAAATTGTTTTCGACATAAGAAAGGAAAGCAACCCCTGCTCTTTATGCGCGAAGCTTCGTCGAGGATCGCTTCACTCAGCCGCGCAGGCTGAGAACTGCAACAAGGTTGCTCTGGGACATCATTTCGATGATGCTGTTGAGACGTTTATGATGAATATGTTTTTTGAGGGAAGGCTTGGATGCTTTTCTCCCAAATCTTATTTGTCAAACAGGAAGCTTGGACTCATAAGGCCAATGCTTTATGCAACCGAAAAGGACGTGTTGTATTTTGCTAACAAGCGTTCCCTGCCTGTTTTAAAGAGCCTTTGTCCCGAGGACCACGCAACAGAGCGTGAGAATATGAAAAATCTCCTTTCCGCGCTTGAAAAGGAGAATAAAGGGCTCAGAAACAGGATATTTAACGCTATGTGCAAGGGTGAAATCGATGGATTTAAAATTCCCGAGCCAAGACAAAGAGAAAAGACAACAAAGGGCGCTGTCACGGTTGACAAGAACTAAAAAGTTCGGGGCTAACCCACAAAGATAAAGACGATGCTGTCTCAAATGCGAAATTTGAGACAGCATCGTCTTATTATAGAAGTTTTTAAAACAAAAAAGCCGGAATAATCCGGCTTTTTTATTATTGAAGGACGATTGTTACCTCGCCGTTTGCATCGAATGCATATCTTTGCTCTGTGGTGTTAGAGTAGCCCTCAACAGCCTCTGCCAACGCAGCCTGCCAGCTTCCCTCAACAAGCGTAAAGGAAATTCTACCTTTGGAATCGGTCATTTTATAGGTTGTGTAGGAATCAGCGCCAATCAGCATAACCTTAACGTTTGCAACAGCCTTACCGCTTGCATCCTTAACGTATACAATATATACAGATGTGGAATTTACATTTGTATTAGCCTTAGAAAAATCATAGCCACATACGTCGCAAAGGTCATCATAGTCCCTGTCCTTGTGAGCGCCAAGGTCGCCTTTTTCATCCTTATGTCCGCATGAGGGCGCGTGCCAATGATTCTCGGCATCGGTCATCCAAGCGGGATAGAAGGTGTGGGTGTGAGTCTTCTCTTCCTTCTTACAGGAAGAAAGCACCATCAAGGTGGAAGCAAATATAGTTACTACCAAAACAAGTCCGATTATTTTCTTTAAAGTAGTCATAGTTCCTCCAAAAAATATATTGCGGTGGTAAAATAAGCATACCACTCCTTATTTACGTTAATTATATCATTTTACAATAGATTTTTCAAGTCATTTTATATATTTAATTCTTTTTTGTACTATTTTTACAAATATGTCCGTTCTAATATGACTAAATGAACAAAAAAATGCTCCCTGATAATATACCAAGGGAGCATTTAAAGCTTATTTAGTTATTTTCGAAGCATAAACGTTATCAATATAGAATGTTGACTGCATCGATCTGAAGTAAGAGATCTTGAATGCATCCACATTGTAGTCAACGAATGCGCCGTTTGTGTATCTACCTGTGCTGATAGTCTTTGTACGTGTACCAGCGCTATCCTTTACAGTTGCAGTCATAAGCATATTTGTAAGAACACCGTC
>JAZQWA010000113.1:0-17623 GCA_045632065.1 Eubacteriales bacterium
TCCGTCCCAATCAAGCGGAAGAAGCATATCCTCGTCGATAAGCTTTTCAATCATATAGTCCGAGGGGCAGATAACGTCGTATGAGCCAGAGCCGCTTTTCAACTTCGAATACATATCCTCGTTGGTGGGGTAGTTGGTGTAGTTGATCTTTACCTTTATACCGCCGTATTTTTCTGAAAGCATCTCATTGAAATACTTCTCAAATTCGCGGTTGGTATCAAACGTTCCCTCCGCGCCGTCGGAGATATATTCACCCCAGTTATAGACGTTAAGAGTAATTGTTTTTTCTTCAGAACCGCAAGACGCGAGTGCGAAAATTGAAATAATCGCCACAAAAATCAGGGCAAAAAGCTTTTTCATTTTCTTGCACCCCCTCGTCTTTTAGGTTGTCCATTATCCTTCTTCATGTTCGAAATGAGAAGAAGAATGAACACTGCAAATACTATAAGAGTTGAGAGTGCGTACATATCGGGAGTAACCTTCTTCTTGGTCATCGAATAGATGAGCAGGGGGAGAGTCTGGAAATTCGACGAGCCGACGAAGTAGGAAATCACGAAGTCGTCAAGAGAGAGCGTGAACGCCATAGTAAGACCGGAGATAACACCTGGCATAATATTGGGGAGCTTAACCTTGAAGAATGCCTGCAATGGTGTGCAGCCAAGGTCAAGCGCAGCCTCCGAAAGTGAGTCACCAAGCTCGTTAATTCTCGGCAGAACCGAAAGAATAACGTAGGGAAGGCAGAATGTTATGTGAGCTATGAGCATCGCAAAGAAGCCGATGCTTTCATACTCCAGACGAAGAAATCCTGCAACCGCAACGAAGAAGAGCATCATAGACATACCCGTAACTATCTCGGGGTTCATCATAGGGATGTTACTTACAGAGATTACAGTTTTTCTCAGGAATTTGCTCTTCATCTTGTAAATTCCCTCAGCCGCCGCTGTTCCGATAATAGTGGAAATAACAGAGGAGAGAACTGCAAGTATAAGCGTGTTTCTCAATGCCTCAAAGGTTTCGGCTGATGAAAACAGCTCCTTGTACCATTTAAGGCTTATGCCTGTAAAGTTGGCTGTGCTTGCGCCATCATTAAATGAAAACAGCACAAGTGTCAAAATCGGGATATAAAGTATGGCAAAAACTATTGCTAAATAGATTCTCCAAGCATATTTTCTCATACTATGATACCTCCGTCTTCTCCGTCGGAATCGGTAAACTTATTCATTATTGCAAGTGAAATAAGTATAAGTATCATCATTACAAGGGATATTGCTGCGCCAACGTTTCTTGCGCCGTTTACAAACTGACGCTCAATGGTATCTCCAATAAGCTCAAATGTTCCGCCACCGAGCTTCTGGGATATGTAGAAGGTGCTGATGCAGGGCACGAGGACCATAGTTACACCTGAGATAATTCCCGAGGTGGAAAGAGGAAGAATTACCTTGGTCATAACCTTTATAGGACTGCATCCAAGGTCGCTTGCCGCCTCCCACATGTGCTTGTCAATCTTTGACACGCAGGTGTAAATGGGAAGAACCATGTAGGGCAGGAAATCGTAAACCATACCGAAGATTACAGCGCCCTTTGTTCCGATAAAATGGAAAATGGGCTCGTCGGTGTTAAAAAGCTTCATAAGCATAGTGTTAATGAAGCCACCGTCGTCAAGAAGAGCCATAATAGAATATGTTCTTATCAGCAGGTTTGTCCACATGGGGAGCATAAGCATCAAGATAAATATCTTCTGATGCTTTGGATTGGCTCTTGCAATAGCGTAAGCAAAGGGATAGCCTGCCAAAAGACAAATAACGGTAGCTATCACCGCAAGCTCAAAGGATGTCAAGAACACAGGGAAATAGTCCTTCAGTGCGACGATGTTCCAAAGAGAAAATGCTCCCGCATCGTCGGTAAAGGCGTAAAACAAAACTATCAAAAGCGGTAAAACTATAAAGAGTATAGCCCAGAAAATATGCGGTGCCGCTGCGATAGAATGCATTAACGAGCGTTTTTTGTTCATTTTATACCGTAATAGCAGGCAGTGCCTGCATACTCTTTCTTAAAATTCTTCGACCGCGTCTGCGTCGGAAATGTAATCCATCTCATCGGAGAAGGATGAGTAGTCACCGAACTTGCCGGAGTACTTGGACTTCTTCATAACGTGTATTGCCTCAGGCTCAATGAATAAGCCGATAGTTGCCTCGGGGGCAACGTAGTCGGTGGACTGAATCATCCATTTGAAGCCCTTAATGTCAACGATAATTTCGTAATGCACACCCTTGAAGGTCACGCTAGTAACCTTTCCTGTGAGCATACCCTTATCGGGCGAAACTACGTCAACATCCTCAGGTCTTATAACAACGTCAACAGCTTCATTGGGGCTGTATCCGCCGTCAACACAGTCAAATACGTGGGACGAGAACTTAACCTTCTTATCCTCAAGCATAATACCGTCTATAATGTTACTCTCACCGATGAAGTCTGCAACGAAAGCATTTTTCGGTTCGTTATAAATATCGGTGGGAGTGCCTATTTGCTGAATTTCACCGTCTGCAATAACAACAACGGTGTCGGACATGGACAGAGCCTCTTCCTGATCGTGAGTTACGTAGACAAACGTAATGCCGATAGCCTGCTGTATGGATTTCAGCTCGTTCTGCATGTCTTTACGGAGCTTCAGGTCAAGCGCGCCGAGAGGCTCGTCCAAAAGGAGAACCTTGGGGTGCGAAATCAAGGCTCTTGCAATAGCAACACGCTGCTGCTGACCGCCAGACAGAGTGCTGACACTCTTGTTTTCAAATCCTGAGAGTGCAACCATCTTCAGCATATCGGTTACAAGCTTCTTTATCTCATCCTCAGACGTTTTCTTCAATCTAAGGGGGAATGCTATATTTTCATAAACGTTGAGGTGAGGGAACAGAGCGTATTTCTGGAATACGGTATTGATAGGTCTCTTGTAAGCGGGAACGTCGCTGACCTCAACGCCGTCGAAATACAGTGAGCCCTCGTCAGCGGTTTCGAATCCGCCAATAATTCTGAGCGTGGTAGTCTTACCACATCCCGAGGGACCGAGAAGGGTTATAAATTCACCGTCTCGAATATAAAGGTCCATAGAATCTATAACCTTTTCACCGTCGTAAGATTTTGAAATTCCTTTCAACTCAATGAGCTTTGCCATCTTCTTAAAATCTCAAATCCTTTCCTGAAACATAGTAGTGTTATTATATTTGTCGCAGCGGGTCGGAAAACGACGATAACTGGACAGGATTTATTATAGCAAGAACATATTATTTTTGCAATACTTTTTTAAAAAATAATTTCTTTTTTTTTCGCAATTAACCACGATTAATCGGATTTTGGCAGATTTTTCTTGCGAAAAAATTGAAAATACTCCTAAAATCTCTCGAAAACTCTGAAATCCTCGCTAAAACTCGCTTTTTGCTTAATTGATAGATTTTTGGAAATGTTTTATCATCTGAACAAAGAAAACTGCAAAAATCCAGTAACCGCCGCCGTATCTGTCGATAAGGTAGATTGAAAAAAGGCAAAGAAGAAAAATAAGCATAGTTGAAATTCCCGATAAAACGTTTAATAGAGTACCGTGAAAATGTCTTTCACACAAAACACGAAGTATTCCATAGCCATCGTAGCCCTCAATTGGAAGAAGATTTGAGATTGCGGTTGCAAAATTGATTATTGCAAGGGAATAAAAATACTCTCCGCCACGTGTAGAAAAAAGCAAAAATAATGTACCGAAAATCAGATTTGATAAAGGTCCAAAAAGATAAAGAAAAAACTCATCTTTGTATGACAAAAGCCTGACTGCCTTGATTTTAAGTCCGAAAACAACACTTTTTATGTTATGGTTGGTCGAGGTGAAGAGCGCGAGATACAGCAGATGGCCAGCCTCGTGTATAACTGCGCAGATAACCGTTGTAAAAGCCATATATCCCCCCTCAAACCCGAGTATCAGCGAGCCCCAAAAGAGCGTGGGCAAAAAGGCAAGAATGAAGCTTAGTAGCGAGCTTATCCTTGATTTATTTTCGTTATAATGCATAAAAAGACCTCGTGCGTAATGTGCAATAATTATAAACTTTAAAATACTTAATTTTTTACTTGAATTTATACTTAATTTATGCTACAATTATATTAGCAATTATATGCCCAAATTCTCAAAAAAGGAGAGAAGTATGAAGAATTTATTTAAGGTGATTGTTGTTATCGCGCTTATTGCAACATGCATTTTTGCTTTTGTAGCATGCGGCGTAAAGCAGAATGGCGGTGATCAGAATAACAACCAGACCGGTAACACCCCCACAGGCGGTGGTATAACCGATATCGGTGATTATGCTGAAATCGAGAACTCCTACAGAGTCAGATTGGTTTACAGCTACACTGCAAGAGTTGAAAATGAATCCGGAAGAATTGAGTATCAGAAGAGCATAGTAACTGTTAGCTCATTCTATATTCCCAAGGATAATCCTGTTATCTCCGGTGAGCTGGTTAATGAAATGAAGTCGACTTATTTCCACGGCTTCCAGTTCGTTAATTGGTATGAGTCCTGGGATACAAGCACTCAGACTCCCGTAGGCGACCCCTATGTATTCCCCGATAAGATAGATAAGGATATTACCCTCTATTGTGATAGAGGCGATAAGGCAGGTCCTAACATAACCTGGAGCATAGAGAATATCGATGCAGCAGGTGATGTTGTAAATCTTGCTGAAGAAGAGGTTAGCCTTCGTCTTCGCCTCAGCGGCTCGGGAGATATGTACAATTTCCAGGAGCCTAACGGTATTGACGTTCCTTGGTATGATTACATAAAGAATATCACAGAGGTTGTTGTAGAGCCCGGTATTACCTCTATCGGTAATAACTCCTTTAACGGCTTCGGTAAGCTTGTAAAGGCTGAGCTTCCCGAGGGACTTGTAAGAATAGGCTCTTTCGCATTTATGGAAACAGGTATTTCCAAGCTTCAGACTCCCGATACCCTCAAGGTAATTGACGCAGACGCTTTCAATAGCACTGCTCTCAAGGAAGTAATTTTGAACGACGGTCTTGAAACTCTTGGTGAGCGCGCGTTCTACGGCTCAAACAAGATTAAGAGCATTGTATTCCCCGCAAGCATTACCAATATTCCCGTTGCGGTATTCCATCCCGGCGGAGTTAACAATAAGAATAACTCTCACTCGCTTTCCAAGGTTTATTACAGAGGTACTGAGCAGCAGTTCAAGAGCATCTACGTAAACATGGATAACACCTGGTTCCAGGATAAGCCCACTATTTATTATTATAAGGATGAGCCACAGGGCGGCGAGCAGGTTGTAGGTAACTATTGGAGATTCATTACTGACGCTAACGAAAATCTTGTTCCCGTTCAGTATTGCTATGTAATCAAGTACGTACTTGGCTCTGGTAAAGCCTTCCTTTGCAGCACCTATGTTCCCGTATCACCTGAGGTTGACGGATCGGGTAATTACATTTATGATGAGGAAGGCAACGTTGTGCTTCGCGGAAAGATTACCGCAGAGCATCTGAAGTTCCAGAATTCTATTACATATCATAACTATCAGTTCGCTGGCTTTACAGGCGGCCCCGGTCTTGTTATTGGTAATGAGATTGATTCTGACCTTACATACGTATGTCAGCGCGGTAAGATCCTCAGCCCTGATGGCGGTATCAAGTGGTCCGAGGCTAACGGAACTCTTACCGTTTACATCGATACCGAGACAAAGAATAGAATAACCGAGGATATCGAGAAAAGAATTGATGCAAACGGAAAGATTGTTCTCTTTGCAAACGAGATTGAAATTCTTGCAGAGTACCTTGGCGCAAGTGTTGATGTTGTTGAAGCAAGAGCGGATTCTAACGGCTACACAACTATTACAGAAGCTGAAAAGCAGGCGATTATTGATGGCAGATACGAGCGCTCGCTCTATATCTTCGACTTTGAGCAGTCCATGGATACTACATCCCTTTGGTCGCTTAATAACAGCACCATCGAAATCGCAGACGGAATTAAGTATATCGGTAAATACACCTTTGCCGGTATCTCTCGTACACCTTATGTTATTATTCCTGCAAGCGTTGAGGGCGTTCATGCTAACGCATTCGATGGTTGCGCAGACCTTCTTTACATTTATTACAACGGTATTATTGCCGATAAATGTCCTTCTCTTAACAGCCTTGACAGGAATGTTAGAGCAAAGGCATACTCCTTCGTTGAGCATGACGGATATGCAGAGCTTGGCAATAATATAGGCAACTTCTGGACTTATATGCCCGTATCTGAAACTGTAAACAAGTTTGTTGCGTGGGAGCTTAAGTCAAGCGGCGCGCTTACTTTGGGCGGTGAAGACGAGATGTTCAACTTCGCTACTCCTGACCAAGCTCCTTGGTATTGCGTGAAGGATTATATTGTATCGGTTGATTTTATTAAAAACGTTAAGACGATCGGCGAGAACATCGTTAACGGATATGCAAATCTTAAGAAGATTGATATTCCCGCTAACGTGAGATATATCCCCGAGTCTGCATTTGACAGCTGTGGCTTGCTTACCGATGGCTCAAAATACGACAAGGGTGTTATCGTTATCAACGGACATCTTCTTAAAGTGAATTCCGCGCAGAAGAACCCCGAGTTCTTTGAAATTGCCAACGGAGTAACAACTATCGCAGAGGGCGCATTTGACGGTTGCACCAATATTAAGCGTCTGTACGTTCCCAGAAGCGTTAAGTTCATTCATCCTGATGCATTCCCCGATTCTGATATCGAGATTATCTTTGTTGACGGTGATAAGGCGTTCTGGTCGGCATTGACCAGTGGCGTTGACTTCGGTGAAGCAGAGTTCTATTACAGATCCAACAATAAGCCTAATGATACTACCGGTAAGTACTGGTACAAGTCCGGTTCAGAGTATGTGATTTGGGGAACTCCTAATTCCGACGAATCTGAAGAAGCATAAAAAACAAATTCGGGCAACCGTATCATGCGGTTGCCCGACAATAATAAATGAGGCAGAGAAAAAATCTCTGCCTCATTTATTATAATTTTTGTGGAATCACTACAGTGGAGGGGGAGTTAACGACAATTTGCCTGCCGTCTCTCAATTCAATATTAAGCGTGCAATTGGTCTTGTCAATAGAAACAACTCTTGCAGGCTTCTTTTTTCCATCCTCAATGTATTTAATTTTTTTCCCAACAAGAACAAATCGTTCTTTATATTTCTCCATGTTTTTGCCGGGGTTTTTCAAGTCTCGATATATATTGAAGAACCTGTTAATAATGGTTTTTGCCATAATCATACCGACTGAAATGTTACCGTCCTCAAACACCTGCCTTACCATATCGGTAAGTCTGGGCGGGAAGTTGTCCTTGTCTGTCTTTACAGCAAAATTGATGATGAGGTATTCGTATGAGGTGAAGCTGTCAAGCTTACCCTCGACAAAGCATCCTCCGATCTTCTTGCCCTCGCAATAAATATCGCTTACCCAGCCTATGCCGAATTTTTTTGGAGAATGCTCCTCAAGCGCAGAGGCGAATGCCAGAGCGCTGAGCGGTCCGATAAGACCTGCTTGAGAAGGGAATATGGATGGGCGGAGAATACAGGAAATATATATTCCGTTTTCGCTTTCGCCCTCCGAAAGAGGAGCGCCAAGCGCGGAAATGGCAGTTTGCCTTTCGGTGAAAACAATATATCTGTCCTTGACGCCTGACGCTGCATATTCCTTTGCTAAAAGAGCTGCGGAGGGCAGTGAAGGGCTATATTCCATTTTTACAGTATTACCGTCCGACGCTCGAAAGGTAAATAAATTTTCTATATGCATCAGCTGTCCCCCTTTCCTCTGATTTTATCTTTATATTAGTACGCCTTGCCCCAGTAAACGAGCTTCTTCGCCTCTCTGCCGCAGCATACACATTTCTCAGAAATGCATTCCTGATCGAGAGGCATACAGCGAGAGCCAACACCGGTAAGCTCCTTAACCTTGTCCTCGCATTCCTCGTCGCCGCACCACATAGCCTTAACGAAGCCGTCGCCTGCGGTAAGAGCGGAATTGATCTCGTCAATGGTCTGACAAGCATAGGTGCGTCTTTCACGGTTTGCAAGAGCCTTTTCGTACATGCCGTCGCGAACCTCGTCGAGCTTCTTGAGAACTACGCTTTCAAGCTCGTCAAGAGATGCAAAGGTCTTTTCACGGTTATGTCTTGTAACAACAACGAACTGACCGCCCTCGATATCTCTGGGGCCAATCTCAACGCGAAGTGGAACACCCTTCATTTCATACTCGGAGTACTTCCAGCCGGGAGATTGATCGCTGTCGTCAAGCTTAACGCGAATGCCTGCTTTAACGAGTCTCGCCTTAATCTCCTGTGCCTTTTCAAGCACACCTTCCTTGTGGAAAGCAACGGGAATGATTACAACCTGAATGGGAGCAACTGCAGGGGGAAGAACAAGACCGTTGTCATCTCCGTGAGTCATGATGATACCACCGATCATTCTGGTTGTACAGCCCCAAGAGGTCTGGTGAGGATATTCAAGCTTGTTATCCTTTGAAGTGAATGTAATGTCAAACGCGCGCGCAAAACCGTCACCGAAATAGTGAGAGGTAGCGGCCTGAAGAGCCTTACCGTCGTGCATAAGAGCTTCGATACAGTAGGTGTCCTCTGCGCCTGCAAACTTATCAGAGGGAGTCTTTACGCCCTTGATAACGGGAATAGCAAGGTCTTTCTCATGGAAGTCTGCGTACACGTTAAGCATCTGTACGGTTTCTTCTCTTGCTTCCTCTGCGGTAGCGTGCATGGTGTGACCCTCCTGCCACAAGAACTCGCGGGAGCGAAGGAAGGGGCGGGTGGTCTTTTCCCAACGAACAACCGAGCACCACTGGTTGTAAAGCTTGGGAAGATCTCTATATGAAGTTATAACGTTTGCATAGTGCTCACAGAAGAGGGTCTCGGAGGTAGGGCGAATACAAAGGCGCTCGGTGAGTCTCTCCTCACCGCCGTAAGTTACCCATGCAACCTCGGGAGCAAAGCCCGCAACGTGATCCTTTTCCTTTTGAAGAAGCGATTCGGGAATGAACATAGGCATATATACGTTCTCGTGACCAAGCTCCTTGAAGCGAGTGTCGAGAATTTTCTGTATATTCTCCCATATAGCGTATCCGTAAGGACGGATAATCATACATCCTTTAACGCTTGAGTAGTCGATGAGGTCTGCCTTTTTAACGATATCAGTGTACCATTTTGCAAAATCCTCATCCATAGCGGTAATTTCAGATACCAGCTTTTTGTCTTTGTTTCCATTAACTGCCATAAAACAGCTTACGTCCTTTCATGCATAATTCATCAGGATAAATTATATAACAAATATAAAAATTTGTCAAGATATTTTAAATTATTGTTTCAAATTATGACAAAATCGTTAAAATATAAAAAAATTAAATAAATTTTGCAAAATCACTTGAAAAAAAACTTCATAATATACTATAATATAGGGGTGCGAGCTAAAAAAATGGTAAAATTGAACTTGTTAACTTGCAAAATGAACTGAATTTAAGGAAAAATTAATGAAAACCTACGCGCAACTTACAAAAGAAGAACTAAAAAGAGAATATGAGGCTCTTTTAAACGAATATAACGGATATAAGGCAAAGGGGCTTTCGCTTGACCTTTCGAGAGGTAAGCCTAACTCCGATCAGCTTGATATAAGCCTTCCAATGCTTTCCGAGGCAAGACCGAGAGAGAAGTGCTTTTCTGAAAATGGTGTCGACTGCCGTAACTACGGTGTTCTTGACGGCATTCCAGAGATGAAAAAGCTTTTCTCGGATATGCTTGGAATTAAGACTGAGTACATTACGGTTGGCGGTAACTCCTCTCTTCAGCTGATGTATGACACGCTGGCACGTGCAATGCTCTTTGGCGTGCTTGGCTCAAGACGTCCTTGGTGTAAGGAGGACGGCAGAAAATGGATATGCGTAACCCCCGGCTACGACCGACATTTTAAAATGACCGAGCTTTTTGGCTTTGAGCTTATTTCTGTTCCCATGACGCCCACAGGTCCTGATATGGATATGGTTGAGGCAATTGTAAGAGACCCACAGGTTAAGGGTATATGGTGCGTTCCCAAGTATTCGAACCCTTCGGGAACAACCTATTCTGACGAAACAGTACGTCGCCTTGCTTCGATGGAATGCGCAGCGCCTGATTTCAGAATTATGTGGGATAATGCCTACGCGGTTCATGACCTGACTGACGACGGCGATGAGCTTCTTGACATCTTCACCGAGGCAGAGAAGTACGGTACGCTTGACAGAATTTTCTATTTTGCTTCCACCTCAAAGATTACCTTCCCGGGCGGTGGAGTTGCAATGCTCGCAGCATCTCCCGCTAACCTCAAGCATATAGCCCAGTTCCTCGGCGTGCAGACCATAGGATATGATAAGCTTAATCAGCTAAGACACACAACTTACTTTAAAAATAAGGAAGATATTCATAAGCACATGATGATTCTTGCTGATTTCATAGGCAAGAAGTTTGATATAACCCTGAAGGCGCTTGAAAGCCTTAAGGGACTTGGAATTGCTAATTGGACTAATCCAAAGGGCGGCTATTTTATATCCCTTGACGTTATGCCGGGTACTGCAAAGAGGGTATATCAGCTTATGAGCGAGGTCGGTGTTGTTCTGACGCCTGCAGGCGCAACATTCCCATACGGAGTTGACCCCGAGGATAAGAATATCAGAATTGCCCCCACCTATCCTACCGATGACGAGCTTAGAGTAGCAACAGAGATTCTGGCAGTTGTAGTTCGTCTGGCGGCGCTTGAGAAATATATGGCATAATAAAAAGCTCTCGCTTATGAAAAGCGAGAGCTTTTATGTTTAATTCAGATTGTCCCTGAATCCTTTTCCCATAATTTCGCTGGTCTTTGTGATTACCATAAATGCGTTGGGGTCGATTTCATACACTTTTTTACGAAGCCTGATAGCCTCGCTTCTGCGGCAAACAGTAAGAATGACGCGCTTTTCGGAATGAGTATACGCGCCCTCTGCCTTGTATGTAGTAGCGCTGTGGCCTATTTCAGTAAGAATGAAGTTTTCAATTTCTTCAGGCTTCGTTGTGATAATGGTAAATGATTTACAAAGATTTATTGAGTCAATAATATCGTCAACAACGAATACCTTGGCAAATAAACCGAGAAGAGAGAACAGACCTGTCTGCGCATCAAAGCTTATTCCATCCTGCGTAACGAAGAACGTGGATGCCGCAATAAGAAAGTCGGTGCAAAGAAGGGCGGTACCAACGTTCATGCTTGTCTGCTTTTTGAGAATCAAAGCAACAATATCTGTGCCTCCTGACGATGCCTTGCATTTAAAAATAATTGCTGAGCCGATACCTGTAAGAAGCACGGCGTAAACAAGCTCGAGCAGGGGATAATCAGTAAGCGTGCCGTTTATTGGGAGTAGAATTTCGAAAAGCCTTGTCTCGATGGAAAGCATCATTGAACAGTATATCGTCATTCCTGCGCATTCCTTGCCAAGGAAAATGAGACCTATAACTATAAGAAGCGCGTTGATGATAAGCATATATGTTGCTGCGGTAATTTCGGGCAGTATATTGCCGAATACGTTAAAGAGAATTATAGAAATACCGCTGACACCACCGGTTGCAAAGCCGTTGGGGTTTTTAAAGAAATAAATTCCTGCCGCCATAAGCAGCGTGCCGAAGTTAACAAAGGCAAAATTTTTTAATGATGGCAATGTAATTTTCTTCATAAATGCAGATTACCTCAAAAAGTAAATTATCGTATTTATTATACGCTTTTTTTGATGAATGTCAATACTGAAAATAAATTCATTTTTGTGCGCCAATATGGATATAATATATGAAATTTTGCATAAAATAATTGCTTATTATTCAAAAAAACTCGCCTTGACAAAGGCTCTGCTTCGTGGTACAATATATTGATAAATTTTTTAGCGAAAGGGATAATAAAATGACCTTTGATAGCGCAAAGGAGCGCGCCGAAAAATTACGCGCCGAAATAATATATAATTCCAAGCTTTATTACGAGCAGGACTCTCCGAAAATATCGGACTACGAGTACGATATGATGTTTAAGGAGCTTTGCGAGCTTGAAGAAAAGTTCCCCGAAATTAAAACCGTTGATTCTCCTACCGTCAGGGTAGGCGGAAAGGCGCTTGACAAGTTCGAAAAGTTTACTCATAACGTCAGAATGGGAAGCCTTACCGACGTTTTCTCCTACGAGGAGCTTCGTGAGTTTACCGACAGAATGAAAGAGGAACTTGGCGAGGAAGTTGAGTATTCGGTCGAGCCTAAAATTGACGGACTTTCGGTTTCTCTTATATATCGCGACGGCGTATTTGTAAAGGGGGCAACCCGCGGTGACGGAGAGATAGGCGAGGACGTAACCGAGAACCTCAAAACCATAAAATCCATACCTCTTAAATTAAATGAGGACCTTCCATACCTATGCGTAAGAGGTGAGGTATACATGCCCAAGGCAGTTTTTAATCAGCTTAACGAGGTGAGAGAAGAGGCAGGACAGCCTCTGTTTGCAAATCCTCGTAATGCCGCAGCAGGCTCGCTTCGTCAGTTAGACCCTAAAATTGCTGCGTCAAGAAGGCTTGAAATTCTCGTTTTCAATCTTCAGGAGGGCTCGCTTTATTCAGACGGAAGAGAGCCAAAAACCCATCTTGAAGCACTTGACAGATTGGACTGCCTCGGTTTTACTACCGTTTCTAAAAGAATTTGCGCTACGGGATATGACGAGGTTGCAAAGCATATAGAGTACCTTGGAGAGCATCGCGACGAGCTTAAATTCGATATGGACGGAGCGGTGGTTAAGATAAACGACCTTGATAAGCGAATTGTAATTGGTGAAGGAAGCAGCACACCGAAATGGGCTGTTGCATATAAATATCCTCCCGAGGAAAAAGAAACAAAGCTTATTTCGGTTGATATTCAGGTTGGCAGAACGGGTGTGCTTACCCCCACGGCAAACCTTGAGCCTGTGAGACTTGCAGGAACTACCGTTTCAAGAGCTACGCTTCACAACGCGCAGTTTATTGCTGAAAGAGACATTCGCATAGGCGATACTGTTGTCGTGCGCAAGGCGGGCGAGATTATTCCCGAAATTATCCGTTCGGTAGGCGCAAAGCGCGACGGAAGTGAAATTCCCTTTAATATGCCCGAGTATTGTCCCTCCTGTGGTAGCAGAGTGCTTAGGGATGAATGCGGTGAGGGCGCAGCTACGCGTTGTATTAACCCTGCTTGTCCTGCTCAAACCGCAAGAAGCATAACTCACTTTGCATCAAAGGGCGCTATGAACATCGACGGACTTGGCCCCCAGGTAGTTGAGTTGCTCTTATCAAATGGCAAGATCACCGATATTGCTGATCTTTATAACCTGAAGATTGAGGACGTTGAGGGGCTTGATAGAATGGGAAAAAAGAGCGCCGAAAATCTTGTAAATGCCATAAATGAGTCAAAGAGCAGGGGCCTTGAGCGACTTTTGTTTGCTCTTGGTATCCGTCAGGTAGGTGAGATTGCCGCTGAATCCATTGCATCAAAAATGAGAACTCTTGATAATTTGTTCTCCGCATCATTTGAGGATTTTGCATCAATAAAGGACATAGGCGATATTACAGCAACCGCATTGGTTGAATTTTTTGCAAATCCCAAGACCCGTGAGCTCTGCGACCGACTTGCTGCAAGCGGTGTATGTACCGATGCTTTAAGCGAGGAAAAGGGCGAGCTGCTTCTCGGACTTACATTTGTTCTGACAGGCACTCTGCCTACAATGACCAGAGACGAGGCATCCGAGCTTATCAAGAAAAACGGCGGTAAGGTGTCGGGCAGCGTATCCAAGAAAACCTCTTACGTCGTTGCAGGCGAGGAGGCAGGCTCAAAGCTTACAAAGGCAAAGGAGCTTGGAGTAAATATTATAGACGAGGACGGACTTATCCGCCTGATAAATCAATAAGAAAAGTGCTGATTTGCTAACAAATGTTGGCAAATCAGCGTTTTTTATGCTTTGATTGATATAATTTCGTTGGTTTTTGGGTGAGGGAATGTTATCTCCTTGCAGCGCAAATAATATTCCTTGTCCGACGGGGAACCGTACAAATAATCTGAAACTAATGGATGCCCGATATGCGCAAAATGTACTCTTATTTGGTGAGTTCTGCCTGTAAACAGCGTTACCTCGCATAGTGAGTTGCCGTCAAGCACTTCAATAAGCGAATATTTTGTTTTTGCACTCTTTCCGTCGGGACGAACAATTCTTTTTATACTACCCTCAGTCTCTCTTTCGATAGGCGCATCAATAATCTGCTCGGTAGGAGATACGATACCCTCTGCAAGAGCGTGATATTTCTTCTGCCAGAGTCCTTTTTTCATGCTGGCAGAAAGCTGACTTGCCGCCATTTGTGTTTTCGCAATAATAACGATGCCCGACGTGTCTCTGTCAAGTCGGTTTACAGCTCTGAAAACAAAATTTCCGCCGTAATACGCCATAATAGCGTTAGCGAGTGTCGGAAGATTGTTTCCCTTTGACGGATGAGTGGGCATATTTGTTGGCTTATCAACTGCAATCAGCCAATCATCCTCATATAGAATTTTCAAGGGAATCTCAATAGGCTCAATTGCTTCGCTTTTGACGTCAGGAACGTAAATTTCGATATGGTCGCTATGGTTTACGGTGGCTCTGACGGTCACAGGCAGGGAATTGAGCAATATGCTTCCAAGCTTCGCTTTTTTGACGAGAGTAACCGATAGTCCGCTTCTGTATAAAAATTCTTTCATTGTGCACGGGAGAAAATCTCCCATAGCCTTAGCTTCAAATATTTTTTCCATGTGATTAGTATAGCATTTACGTAATGTAATGTCAAGTTTAAATCTTGACAAAATAATTTACGCGTGTTATAATATATGCTGGAAAAAAACGGGGAGGTTATATCGTGGCATCAAGTATTGCAAAGAAAGCCTATGACGATCAGAGCATAAAAAGCTTAAAGGGCGCCGACAGAGTAAGAAAAAGACCTGCGGTTATCTTTGGCTCGGACGACCTTATTGGTTGTCAGCACTCCTTTATAGAAATTCTTGCTAACTCCGTCGACGAGGCCAGAGAAGGCTATGGCGATAAGATAATTGTAAAGAAATATAAGGACCTTTCAATAGAGGTTGAGGACTTTGGACGCGGAGTTCCTCTTGGATATAATGAGAAGGAGAAGCGCTGGAACTGGGAGCTCGTATTCTGCGAGCTTTACGCGGGTGGTAAGTACGACAACAACGACGGCAACTCGGCTTATGAGTTTTCGCTTGGTCTTAACGGTCTTGGCGCTACCGCAACTCAGTATTCATCTGAATATATGAGTGTTAAGTCCTATAATGGCAAGGCGCTCTCTGAAATCAACTTTAAAAGCGGTAACGTAAAGGGTGAGCTTGTTGTCACCGACATCGCTCCGGGTATGAAAAAGCGTGGAACTATTATCAAATGGCGTCCCGACCTTAAGGTGTTTAAGGAAATTGATATTCCTGTGGAATTTCTTTCTTCAACACTTCGCCGTCAGGCATTTGTTAACGCAGGAATAAAATTTATTCTTGAGGTAGAGAATGATAAGGGCAAGTTCGACAAGACCGAGTATTACTACGAGCACGGTGTCGCAGACTATATAGCTGAAATAACAGAGGGAATTACCACCACTCAGCCTGTTCTTTGGAGCTTTGAGACCAAGGGACGTGACAGAGAGGATATGCCCGACTATAAGCTCAAAGCGGAAATTACATTCTGCTTTGCAAAAACAGGACTTACCGAGTATTATCACAATTCATCATTCCTTGAGTACGGTGGCGCGCCCGATAAAGCGGTGAAGAATGCCTTTACCTACGCTATTGACAAATACATAAAAAATCACAATAAATATACCAAAAACGAGTCCAAAATTTCCTTTGCGGATATTGCGGACAACCTTGCGGTTATTGTAAACTCTGCTTCAACGCAGACCTCTTATGAGAACCAGACGAAGAAGGCGATTACAAACGCATTTATTCAGAAGGCGCTTACCGAGTTTATCAAAACAAATCTTGAAATTTACCTTACCGAGAACGCATCCAGCGCAAATACCATAGTTAACCAGGTGCTTGTAAATAAGCGCGCGCGTGAGTCTGCGGAGAAAACCAAGATTGACATCAAGAAGAAGCTTACAGGCACGATGGACGTCTCCAATAGAGTAGAGAAGTTCGTTCCATGCCGTTCAAAAGACCCCTCGGTCAGAGAGATATACATAGTAGAGGGTGACTCGGCTATGTCCAGCTGTAAGCTTGGCAGAAACGCAGATTTCCAGGCAATTATTCCTGTAAGAGGTAAAACTCTTAACTGTATGAAGTCCACTTACGACAAGATTTTCGCAAGTGACATCATAGTTGATCTTTTGAAGGTTATCGGTTGCGGTGTAGAGGTTAAGACGGGCAAAAAGTCCGATCTCACAACCTTCAATTACGACCTTCTTAAATGGAATAAGATTATAATCTGCACCGATGCCGACGAGGACGGATTCCAGATCAGAACTCTGCTTCTTACCATGTTCTACAGACTGCTTCCCACGCTTATTGAAAAGGGAAAGATATATATTGCGGAGTCTCCATTGTTTGAAATCACAAGCGGTGGCGAGACTTATTTTGCTTATAACGAGTTTGAGAAGAATGAAATTCTTGAAAAGCTCGGAAACAAGAAATATGCTCTTCAGCGCTCCAAGGGACTTGGTGAAAACGAGCCTGATATGATGTGGCGCACTACAATGTGCCCGCAGACCAGAAGACTTGTGGCGGTAACTCCCACAGATGCGGAAGAGACTGCAAAGATGTTTGACGTTCTCCTTGGAGATGCGCTCCAGGAGAGAAAGAAATTCATTACCGACTTTGGTCATCTTTACATTAAAGACGCAGATATTTAAGTATTTAATTTTGAAAGGCATATAAAATGGTTAAACTTGAAAAATCCACAAAATTTGAGGGCGTAAAGGGCCCTGTTCTTACAATCGTAATGGACGGTGTTGGTATTGCAGCCGACAATGGCGCAAACGCTATTGCAGCAGCACACACTCCCACTCTTGACAGACTTATGAAGGACTATCCCATGGTTGCTATTAAGGCTCACGGTACTGCCGTTGGTCTTCCCAGCGACGACGATATGGGCAACTCCGAGGTTGGACATAACGCGCTTGGCTCAGGCCAGGTATTTGCGCAGGGAGCAAAGCTCGTTTCCCAGTCCATTGAGTCGGGCAAAATTTTCGCATCTGAAACCTGGCAGACCCTCGTAGGCGGTGTTAAGGCAAACAACTCCACCCTTCATTTTCTCGGCCTCTTCTCCGACGGAAACGTTCACTCTCATATCGACCACCTTACAGCTCTCATTAACAGAGCAAAGGAAGAGGGCGTTAAGAGAGTAAGAATTCATATTCTTCTTGACGGTCGTGACGTTGGCGAGACCAGCGCACTTGACTACGTTCTTCCTTTCGAGGAATATCTCGACGGTCTTCGCTCTGCTGATTTCGACGTTGCTATTGCATCGGGCGGTGGCAGAATGCAGATTACTATGGACCGTTACGA
>JAZQWA010000114.1:0-5621 GCA_045632065.1 Eubacteriales bacterium
CGCAAGGTCACACCGCCCTGCCTTGCCCGCGATGGTGGCAGACCGTGAAAACGCACGAACGCCCTTGTGAAGCTGTCGGGAGAGTCGTAGCCGTATTTCAATGCCAAATCAATAATTTTGACATCACCTCGTGACAGTTCCTCTGCTGCCAGAGTCATTCTCCTGCCCCTGATGTACTCACCGACGGTCATTTTGCAGACTGCCGAGAAGATTTTTTGAAAATAAAATGGGGAAACAAATGCGCGTGAGGCGATATTCTCAATTTTCAAATCATCCGATAGATTTTCTTCAATGTAATCTATGGCGCTCTGCAGGTAATTTGAACGCTCGATCATTCGCTCACTCCATTTCTTCCTTTTTATATAAATATTATATCATACAAAAAGAGAAAAAGCACGACTTTTTGTGCTTTTATTAAAAAAAGAGACGAGTTTCCTCGTCTCTTTTGTTGTAGGGGAGTCGTTTCGGCTCCCGTAATTCCGAATTTATTCAGCGTTCTGCTGGTTAGATGCAGCCTTGCCGCCTACGAAGCCTGCGATGAGAGAGCTGAGGTCGATGCCTGTGGACTCCTTCATGCCCTCCATAATCTGGCTGGTGCTGTTCATAACGTCGCTAACGAGCTTTGTAGAGTTGCCGTCGCCGTACATAACGATCTTGTCGGTCTGTGCGAGAGGTGTAGCGGCATTCTTAACAACCTCGGGAAGAGCGTTAGGGTACATTTCAAGGACGGATGCTTCACCCATCTTCTTCTGCGCCTCTGCCTTCTTCTCAATAGCCTCAGCCTCTGCAAGACCCTTGGCTCTGATACCCTCTGCCTCCTGCTCCATAGCATAACGGAGAGCGTCTGCCTCTGCCTTCTTCGCCTCGGCCTCCTTAATAGCCTCGTACGCGTGAGCGTCTGCCTCGCGCTGACGCTTGATGAGCTCTGCCTCTGCGCGTCTCTCGGACTGGTACTTAAGAGCGTCTGCCTGCTTCTTGATTTCAGCGTCAAGCTCGCGCTCCTTGATTGCGATTTCCTTCTCCTTAAGCTCTGCCTCTTTCTCACGGCGGGCAATATCGGCATTGGTTCTTGCAATCTCTATGGTCTTACGCTGCTCTTCCTGCTGAATGGAGTATGCCGCGTCTGCCTCTGCGCGCTTTGTATCCGCGCGAACCTTCATCTCTGCCTGCTGAACTGCGAGAGCAGCATCCTGCTCTGCAATCTTCTTCTCAGCCTCAACCTTAACGGCGTTAGCCTCCTGCTGAGCATTAGAGGTTGCGATTGCGATGTCACGCTGCGCATTTGCCTTTGCAATCTGCGCATTCTTTCTAATCTGCTCAACGTTGTCGATACCCATATTCTCAATAGTGCCTGCGGCATCCTTGAAGTTCTGAATATTGAAGTTAACTACCTCGATACCAAGCTTCTCCATATCGGGAACTACGTTCTCGGTAATCTTCTTCGCAACGCCCTGACGGTCCTGAACCATCTCTTTAAGTCCTACCGAGCCTACGATTTCACGCATATTACCCTCAAGAACCTGTGTAACGAGAGTTACCATCTCCGCACGCGTCTTGCCGAGGAGCGCCTCTGCGGCGCGCTTGAGAAGCTCGGGGTCAGAGGAAATCTTTATGTTCGCAACACCGTCAACGGTTACGTTGATAAACTCGTTTGTGGGAACTGCCTCGCTGGTCTTTACGTCAACCTGCATAACGCCAAGGCAAAGCTTATCAAGACGAGTGAAGAAAGGCATTCTCCAGCCTGCCTTACCGATAAGAATACGCTTCTTACCAAGGCCTGAAATGATGAAAGCTGTGTCGGGGGGAGCCTTGATGTAGCCGGCTACCATAAGTAATGCGCCAAGGCCTAAAACTACTAAAACTGCTGTTAAAATGGGGTTCATAATGTGCCTCCTAAAATTTATTTTGCGAAAGAGTTTTGATAAAAAAAGACTTTCAGTGCATTCACACTGAAAGTCTTGAAAAATCATACGATTAGCACACACCGGGCATCTCGAGCTGCCGTATTGACGATGTATGCGCATTGGTTATACAATGCTCTACTCCCTTTCGGTATTTTAATTCTACCATAAATCTACCGAAAAATCAAGGGTTTGACAACCGATTTTACCGATTTGTATGCTTGCACAATTTTGAATTTCAGTTTTGTGCATCTTGTATATCAGGGGTTCTCGTCCGAGCCACCCTCAATATTGTTTGCGTAAATATCGTAGTAGTAAAGGAGAATGTCGTTCATTTCCTCGTCGGTGATTTCTTCCTTGTCACCGTAGTTTGCGTCGATGTAGTCACCGATTTCATTTACGGTTGCATCGTCGAGCTCAATGCCGTTCTCGGAGAAGGTGGAGCTGAGCTCCTGGTCACGAGCAGCCTCGTATTCCTCGTCGGTACCGTAGTTATTACGGTCAATTGCGGCTACGCCCTCGAAGCCTTCCTTAACCTTATCATAAGCCTCTACAACGTTGTACTCACCGCCAAGCTGCTCTGCCATCATGGTCATAGTCATCTTGGTAAGGGTGGTTACAAGAGGCTTGGTGTGCTCGTTAGCGTTAAGAATCTCAACAACCTTGGTGATAAGAGTTACACCGCTCTCATCCTTGGAAATCAAGGAATTCTTCATATCATCCTCACCGCCCTCGGAGCCGTAAGCCTTAAGCGAGCCGCCGTCGGAAAGCAGGAAGTAAACATCAAGAATAGTATGTAAGTCTGCCTCAACGTTGTCCTTATTGCTGGTTGCAAAGATGGAGAACAGTGAGTAAAGAACCTCGTCAAAGGGAGGATTAGCCTTGAAAGGAATAATCTCATCCTGCGCAGCGCGTCCCATATCGCTGAGAACGCCGGAAATCATAGAGGAGAGGTAAGCGGAGTCACCGATGCTGTCAACAGCAGAGCGGAATACGTCCTGCGCCTTGCCGTCAACCGCCGCATAGTCGGGTGAGCCGAGAGCGCCAAGCTCCATTACAATCTTAATGATTGTTTCGGTCTCGCCGATAAGGTTTACGTCCTCACCGTCAATCTTAACGGTAGCGAAGCCGTCAAGCAGCTCTTTTCCGCCAACAGAATTAACAAGCTTAACCGCAAAGTGATTCTCCAAAGCGGCGAAATCCTCGTCGAAGGCCTTCATATTCTCGAAATTGCCCTCATCATCGGATGCCACGATAGCGTCAACACCTCCGCCAACAAGGTTTACACCTGCGGCAACAGGAAGGAACACTATAAGAGCAACAAGCGCGCCGTATACCAATCCCATCATGCCGCCAACAAAGTTCTTTGTAGGCTCGCCTGTGGTCTTTTCAATCTTGAATATGGCGTTGATTATAGCGCGGACAATGCCCATCGCTGTGTTAATAGCGAAGAACAGAGCTACGAACATCGCAGGAGCTGCAATTGTCGCAATGGGAAGCACCAAGAACCATTCAATATTAGTGAAATAGGGAGCAAATTTTGCAATCTCTGCCGCGCCCATTTTGTTAAACAGGTCGCCAATGCTCTCAACGTTGATAGCGTCAAGAAGCTTATCAGCCAAGCCGTTGGTTAAAAAGTAAGCAGCGACTGCCGAAATAGCCGACGTAACGATATAAACTATCTGACGGTAAGGTCCTCTGAGAGAGCCACGCAAAACCTGCCATAGCGCTATTACGACAAAGACTATTGTCATAATTAGAGTAACTATTTCCATAGCGACTCCTTTCAAGAATATAATTTCACATCATAATAATAACATATTATTCTAATATTGTCAATAAATTTCAGAATTTTCTTTTTTATTTTGGCGCTTATTTATGAATTTGTTTCCAAAAATGATTCCCAAAACAGAAATCAGCGCCGTCAGGGCAAACACGATTATTGCCATAAGATAATTTCCCTCGGCTATGCTGTCGCCGAGAATAGTTGAGGTGATAACAGACGGAAATCTGGCAAAAGTGGCAATCAAAAGGTATTTTATGGGGCTGATTGGCGCAATCGGGGTTATGTATGTCAGCGCATCCTTGGGCGTGCCGGGAATAAAGAATAGTATAAACACGGTTAATTCAACCTTATTCTTATTGGATAAGAATTTATACTTGGTTAAGTCGTCCGTGCCGACGATTTTGCGTACAAATTTCATTCCAAGCTTCTTTACGAGAAGAAAAATGCCCAGAGTGCCGATAAAAATGCCGATAAGGCAGGTCAGCGTGCCAAGCCAAGGCCCCCAAACGTAGCCGAGCATAAGCTCAACAGGCTCGCCGGGAATAAAGGCAACGAAAATCTGGAGCAGCTGTATGCCAAGCGTTACAAGCCAGCCCCCAAAGCCAAGTCCGTCAACCCAAGCCTTGAATGCCGCCCTGCCCTCCTCGGTGGCAAGTCCCTTTACGTAGGGCCAGAAAATCAGCGTCAAAATGCCGAGAATCGCTACGAAAATTATTATGGGAATTAAGTCCTTCAGAATTTTTTTCAGGTCAATTTGCTTTTCTGCCATTTTTCCGACTCCTTTCACTGTCACTATATTTATGATAGCACAGTTTTTGGTTGATGTCAACAAAATACCGTTGCTTCAAAATTGCAAGTGAAATTGGCATAAAAGAACCGCTGAATATTAGTGCAGAAGCGCGAGGGGCGCACGAAGCCGTATTCGCATACGGCGAGCCCAGCCGCTTGGCGCTAAAAAAGGCCCGCATCAAATGCGAGCCTTTTTGTTCTGTGCAATTATCTTTTCACATTTTGCAAGTGTAACTTGCTTAAGCTGGCTGATTTAGTTTAGGCAAGATGGCGTTGAAATCACCCGAAGGCGTATTTGCATACGTCGAGGTGGTTTCAATGACAAAAAGGACTTGCCGAAGCAAGTCCTTTGTTGTTGTCAAAATAAATCTGTCAGATTAAGCAAGTTCTGCGAAGTACTTGATAGTACGTACCATCTGGCTGGTGTAGGAGTTCTCGTTATCGTACCAAGAAACTACCTGTACCTGATAGGTATCCTCGTCGATCTTTGCAACCATGGTCTGAGTTGCATCGAAGAGAGAACCGTAGGTGATACCGATTACGTCAGAGGAAACGATCTGATCCTCGTTGTAGCCGTAGGAAGCGGTAGCAGCAGCCTTCATTGCAGCGTTGATGCCGTCCTTGGTTACGTCCTTGCCCTTAACTACTGCTACAAGGATAGTAGTAGAGCCGGTGCAGGTGGGAACTCTCTGCGCAGAGCCGATAAGCTTGCCGTTGAGCTCGGGAATTACAAGACCGATTGCCTTTGCAGCGCCGGTAGAGTTGGGAACGATGTTCTGTGCGCCTGCACGAGCACGGCGAAGGTCACCCTTTCTGTGGGGACCGTCAAGGATCATCTGGTCACCGGTGTAAGCGTGAACGGTGGTCATGATACCGGACTGGATAGGAGCGTAGTCGTTGAGAGCCTTTGCCATGGGAGCAAGGCAGTTGGTGGTGCAGGATGCTGCGGAGATGATCTTGTCATCTGCAGTAAGAGTCTCGTGGTTAGTACCGAAAACGATGGACTTGAGGTCGTTGCCTGCGGGAGCAGAGATAACAACCTTCTTTGCGCCAGCGTTGATGTGAGCCATGGACTTCTCAGTAGAGCAGTAGAAGCCTGTGCACTCGAGAACAACGTCTACGCCAAGCTCGCCCCAAGGGCAGTT
>JAZQWA010000115.1:0-19097 GCA_045632065.1 Eubacteriales bacterium
GGGCAAGGTGAGGAATAAGGACTACCGTGTTTACACCGTTATCGGTGACGGCGAGAGTGAGGAAGGACAGGTATGGGAGGCAGCGATGTTTGCCGCACACTATAAGCTTGACAACCTCGTTTGCGTTCTTGACCTCAACGGTCTTCAGATTGACGGCCCTATCACAGAGGTTATGAACCCCACGCCCCATGATGAGAAATTCCGCGCGTTTGGCTGGAATGTTGTGACAATAGACGCCCACAATTTTGATGAAATCGAGTCAGCCTTTGAAGCTGCGAAAGCAACAAAGGGTAATCCCACCGTGATTATTGCAAAATCGGTTAAGGGCAAGGGTGTTTCCTATATGGAAAATGAGTGCGAGTGGCACGGTCAGGCACCCAAGGAAGATCTTTACAAGGTTGCAGTAGCCGACCTTGAAAAAATAGCAGAATCTTTTAAATAAGGACGGCGACTGAAAATGGCAGATAAGAAGGCAACAAGAGAAAGCTACGGCGCGGCGCTTGCCGAGCTTGGCGATAAATATGAATTCCTCGTTCTTGATGCAGACCTCGCGGCTGCAACCAAGACGGGTATGTTTAAGAAGAAATTTCCCGAGAGATTTTTTGACTGTGGAATTGCAGAGGGCAACATGGTCAGCGTAGCAGCAGGTATTGCTGCAACGGGAATGAAGGTGTTTGCAACATCCTTTGCGATGTTTTCCGCAGGCAGAGCCTACGAGCAAATCAGAAACTCCATTGGCTATCCCGGACTTAACGTTAACATTGTCGGCACTCACGCCAGCATCACCGTAGGTGAGGACGGCGCAACCCACCAGTGCAGCGAGGACCTCGCCCTTATGCGTACTATTCCGGGTATGACTGTAATTTGTCCTGCCGATGCTACCGAGGCTTACGCTGCGGTTGAGGCAGTGCTTAATCACGAGGGACCCTGCTATCTCCGCTTCGGCAGATATGCAGTGCCTGATATGACAAACGAAATCGTGAAAGATTATAAATTCGAGATAGGCAAGGGTGTCATTTACCGAGAGGGAAGCGACGTTTCCATCTTTGCCAACGGATATATGGCTCACCTCGCTCTTGAGGCTGCTGATATTCTTGCGGCAGAGGGCATCTCGGCAGAGGTAATCAATATTCATACCGTAAAGCCCCTTGACACAGAGCTTGTAGTCAAGTCGGCAAAGAAGACCGGTGCAGTTGTTACTGCAGAGGAGCATAGCATTATCGGCGGACTTGGCTCTGCGGTATGCGAGGCTCTTGCAGAGAACTGTCCTACCCCCGTGCTCCGAGTTGGAGTTGAGGATAAGTTCGGCAGAAGCGGTCAGGTGCCCGAGCTTCTTGAAATCTATGGACTTACCGCAGAGAATATTGCCAATAAGGCAAGAGCGGCAGTAAGCCTTAAAGCGTCTAAATAAGAGTTTATCAGTCAAAAATAAAGGATAGGTAAAAGACTATGGAAAGAATTGTACTTAAGCTCTCAGGTGAGGCGCTTTCAAATAACAGCGGTGAGATTTACGACTCCGCCTTTGTTGACAAGGTGGCTGAAAATCTTAAGGAATGTAAGGACCGCGGCTATGAAATTGCGGTAGTAGTTGGCGCAGGCAATATCTGGCGTGGCAGAGCAGGCGGTGAGATGGACCGTACCGATGCCGACAGAATGGGTATGCTTGCAACCGTAATTAACGCAATTTGTATAAAGGACGCCCTAAAAAGAGCGGGAGCAGAGGCGGTGGTTATGACTGCAGTTCCTATGTATCCTTTTGCAGAGCCCTACTCTGCAGAAGCAGCGAAGGCTGCTCTCTCGGCGGGCAAAATTGTGGTGTTCGGAGCAGGTCTCGGCATCCCCTTCCTTTCTACCGATACCACAGGCGCGGTAAGAGCTGCTGAAATCGGTGCAGACGCTATGCTTATGGCGAAGAACGTTGATTACATATACACCGCAGACCCCAGAAAAGACAAGAACGCAAAGCCCCTCGTTAACGTAAAGGCATCTGAGGTTCTTGCAATGAATCTTCAGGCAATCGACGCCACAGCAACAGCATTCTGTCTCTCTGTGGGTATGCCCATACGCGTTTTCGGACTTAACAAGCCCGAGGATATTTTGAAGGCGGTAAGCGGCGAGAGCCTCGGCACCGTTATAAGCGCAGAATAAAGAAAATAATACATAACTGAAAGGTGATAACAATATGAAACTCGATACTAAGTCTTATGAAGAAAAAATGAAAAAGAGCATCTCGAACTATTCCGAGAATCTCTCTACTATCAGAGCGGGCAGAGCAAACCCCGACGTTTTGAAGAAGATAACCGTTGATTACTACGGCTCTCCCACAGCTATTTCCTCTATCGCAGAGATCAAGGCTACCGATGCGCGCACTCTCGTGATTACCGCATGGGATAAGTCTATTATGAAGGGCATTGAGAAGGCGATTCTCACATCCGACCTCGGCATTAACCCCCAGAACGACGGCTCCTGCATCCGTCTTTCCTTCCCTCCCACAACAGAGGAGCGCAGAAGAGAGCTTTCCAAGCAGATTTCCAAGCTTGGCGAGGATGCAAAGGTTGCAATCCGTAATATCCGCCGTGACGCTAACGATAAGGTTAAGGCAGAGAAGAAGAATTCTACTATGACCGAGGACGAGGCAAAGCAGTCTGATAAGCTCGTTCAGGATCTTACTGATAAGTACATCAAGGAAATCGATTCTATCACCGCGGCAAAGACCAAGGAGATAATGGAAATCTAATTTTTTACCTGAGAGGGCAAAGCATATGAGCAAAGCTAACAACAATCAGCAAAAGGCGAGAAACACGCTTGATTCCATAGCCATAATTATGGACGGCAACGGCAGATGGGCCACGAAAAGAGGCCTGCCGAGATCTGCGGGACATATTGCAGGCGCGAAGAATCTCGCGAAGGTAATTCGCCAGCTGCGTCCTCTTGGAATTCATCACCTGACTCTTTATGCGTTTTCTACTGAAAACTGGAAGAGGCCTGCAGACGAGGTAGAACAGCTTATGGAGCTTATCTACAAGTATATTGACGAAAAGGTGATTGATTTAATTAAAAAAGACCCGGATTTGTGCATTAAGTTTATAGGTGACAAGTCAGCCCTTCCCGAGAAACTCAGAAATAAGTGTATTGAGGCGGAGAGCCTTCCTACAAACCGTAAGTTTATTCTTAATATCGCCTTGAATTACGGCGGCCGTGATGAGATCGTCAATGCTGCAAATATGGCGATAAAAGACGGTCATACCGAGCTTACCGAGCAAATCCTGTCGAAATATATGTACACCTGCGAGTCTCCCGATCCCGATTTTGTTATCAGAACGGGCGGAGATTTCCGCATATCCAACTTTTTGCTCTGGCAGAGCGCCTATTCGGAGTTTGTCATTACCGACACGCTCTGGCCCGACTTCGGCAAGGAAGATATAGAAAAATGCATTGCCGAATATAATTCAAGACACCGCAGATTTGGCGGACTTGATCCCGAAGATATGGAAAGCGAGGAAGAGAAGCACTAAAAATGTTACAGAGAACGATTACGTCGGCGGTAATACTTGCTTTAATGCTTGTATTGGTTATTTTTTCAGGCTATATCGTATATCCGATAGCCTTGGCGATTCTGTCGATGGTTTCCGTTATGGAAATTCTGAGAGTTATGGGCAGTCACAAGAGATGGCTTGTATCGATTCCCGCCTGCATTTTGTCGGGTTCATTCCCGATTCTTGCGTATTTCGTAACACCTGATATCGCTATCGGCTTTATGCTCTCGGTGTTCTGCGCAATGTTTGTATACCTCTTGTGGCTTATGGCAATCAGTATATTCTCCAAGGGCAAAATCAGCTTTAATGCAATTTCCGAGATATTCGTCAGCGTGATTTACGTCACCGTGTCCTTTACGTCTCTGTCGCTTCTCAGATATCTTAATAAGGAAACAGGCGCATTTAACATAGTTTTAGTATTTATGGTTGCATGGGCGTGCGACGTGTTCGCATATCTTGTTGGCTCGCTTATCGGTAAGCATAAGCTCATTCCCGAAATCAGTCCCAAGAAAACCGTGGAGGGCGCAATCGGCGGTGTAGTGTTCACCGTTCTATTCTGCCTTGCCTACGGCTTTGCTCTTGATAAAATTGTTGATAACATGAGCGTAAATTACGTATTTCTCGCAATTTGCGGAGTGATTTTACCCATAGTTTCACAGCTTGGCGACCTTACCGCATCGCTCATTAAGCGCGAATACGGAGTTAAGGATTATGGCAAAATCTTCCCCGGCCACGGTGGAGTAATGGACAGATTTGATTCGGTTGTAGCCGTTTCCACCATACTTCTTATACTTTGCATATTGTTCCCCCCATTCGCTATTGTTTAAAAATTGGGGCTGTCTCAAAGCGGGACAGCCTCTTTTAAGACCGGAGAATATATAATGACTAAGAATATTGTCATTCTCGGAGCAAGCGGCTCTGTTGGCAGACAGGCGCAGGACGTCGCAAGAGCCCGAGGATATAAAATAGATGCCTTGAGCGTCGGTAAAAACGTTGCCGAGGCAGAGCGCGCCGCAAGAGAATTTAACCCACGCGTCGTCGCAGTAGCAGACGAGGCGGCAGCCGCTGATTTGAAGCTGCGCCTTGCCGATACTGAGATTAAGGTTACCTCAGGCAAGCAGGGAATATGCGATATGATTGCAGAGAGCACTGCCGAAACCGTTGTTAATGCAATTTTAGGCGAGGCAGGCCTTGCGCCCACACTTGCAGCCATTGACAGCGGCAAGCGACTTGCCCTTTCCAACAAGGAATCGTTGGTTATAGCAGGTGAGGTCGTGATGCGTCGCGCCA
This sequence comes from Eubacteriales bacterium, assembly GCA_045632065.1. Lineage (GTDB taxonomy): Bacteria > Bacillota > Clostridia > Oscillospirales > CAG-272 > UBA1740. The sequence goes on from JAZQWA010000115.1 coordinate 4,827, forward strand.
CGGAGCGCGGATGCGAGATTATTCCCGTTGACAGCGAGCATTCGGCTATATTTCAGTCGCTGAAATCGGGTAAGAACGAGGAAATCAGGCGCATTATCCTTACTGCCTCGGGCGGTCCGTTCTATGGCAGAAGCGCCGAGGAGTTAAAGAGTGTAACCCTGGAGCAGACTCTTGCTCACCCCACCTGGGAAATGGGTAAAAAAATAACCGTTGACAGCGCAACCCTTATGAACAAGGGCTTCGAGGTAATCGAGGCGGCGCATCTGTTTTCGGTTAAGGAAAATCAAATAGAGGTAGTAATCCACAGAGAGAGTATACTTCACTCTGCGGTGGAATATATTGATAATGCAATAATCGGCGAATTTTCGCTTCCCGATATGCGCTCCTGCGTGCAGTATGCCGTTGATTATCCCGACCGTATATCAGGTGTTGGCGAGCCGCTTGACCTTTTCTCGCTTGGTAAAATGACCTTTGCAAGACCTGACTACGATGCATTTCCGCTTCTCATCCTGGCAAAGCGCGCTCTCTCCGACGGCGGCGCAATGGGCGCTGTGCTTAATGCCGCCGATGAGATTGCAGTGGCGGCATTCCTGAAAGGACAAATTGGTTTTTCAGATATTTCAAGGACGGTGATTGCCGTTTATGAAAAAATGACGGACTATAAGAGAGAAATCAGCCTTGAAGCAATTTCCGAAGCAGACAGTCAGGCTCGTCTTATAGCAAAAGAACTTATAAAATAGGAGAAATAATTTGGGTATAATACAAACTATTTTTATTGCCATTCTGGTTTTCGGCTTTTTGATTTTTATCCACGAGTTCGGCCACTATATTTTTGCAAGAATATTTAAGGTTACCATTACGGAGTTTTCCATAGGAATGGGACCCAAGCTCGTCTGGTACGACTCCAAGAAAACAGGAATCCGCTACGCTCTGTCTGCCATACCCTTTGGCGGTTATGTTGCCATGGTGGGTGAAAACGGTGATAGCGAGGACCCCAATGCATTTGATAAAAAACCTGCTTGGCAAAGACTGATAATCACCGTTGCAGGCGCTACTATTAACATTGTCGCAGGCTTTTTGGCGATGATAATCTTTGCTTCTATTTCCAATTTCGGAAGCACCGTGGTTTACGATTTTCCGGAGACCTCATACGAGATTTCATCTGCTGACTCGGGACTTATGCCTGGGGACGAGATAATCAAGGTGGGCAATAAGCGAGTAGGCAATGCCGATGCGCTTTCATACGAAATTATGCGTCGTGGCAACGAGCCCATCGACGTGACCGTTATCAGAGACGGTGAGACCGTCACTCTTGAAAACGTGGTATTTCCCGTTGACAGCGAATCGGGACAGGAATTCGGAATGATGGACTTCCGCGTTTATGCGAAGGCGAAAACCTTTGGTAGTGTCATGAAGTATTCCTTTTCCAAATCGGTTCTTATAGTCAGAATGTGCTGGGAATCGTTGTACGACCTGATTACAGGCAGATACACCATGGCGGCAGTTTCGGGCCCTGTTGGTATTTCAGAGGCAATAGGCACGGCGGCATCTGCCGGCTTTGCTCAGCTTCTCAACATAGTATCGCTTATCAGTATTAACCTTGGAGTTATGAATTTGTTACCCATTCCTGCCCTTGACGGCGGAAGAATGGTGACCATTCTCATTGAAATGATAACAAAGAAGAGGCTTCCAACCAACGTTGAGGCAACTATAAATGCCGTTGGCCTTGCCATACTGTTGGGACTCTCATTTATTATATTAATAAAGGATATTATCGCACTCTTGTTTTAAAGGAGCAGGACGTTGAAGTATAACGATTACAGAAGACAGTCGAGAGAAATCAGAGCAGGTAGCCTCATTATAGGAGGCAAAGCGCGGATTTCCATTCAGTCAATGACCAATACCGACACCCACGATATCGAGGCAACCTATCGTCAGACTCTGGAGCTTGCCAATGCAGGCTGTGACGTGGTGCGTATTACCGCGCCCGACGAGGAATCGGTGAGGGTGTTTTCGGAGCTGAAAAAGCGTGGAATAACCACGCCCTTGGTAGCAGATATTCATTTTAACTATAAAATCGCCATAAAAGCGGCAACCATGGGTGCTGATAAAATCCGCATAAATCCAGGTAATATCGGCTCAAAGGATAAGGTGCGTGAGGTGGTGGCGGCCTGTCGTGAGATGGGAGTGCCAATCAGAATTGGTGTTAATTCCGGTTCGCTTGAAGAGAGTATTTTGAAAAAATACGGCTCTCCCACCGCAGAAGCCTTGGCGGAGTCGGCTCTTTATCACGCATCGCTGCTTGAGGAGCTTGATTTTCGGGATATAGCTCTCTCGGTTAAGTCGTCTGACACCCAGACAATGATAAGAGCAAATAAAATCCTTGCCGGGAGAACCGAATATCCCCTCCATCTTGGTGTAACCGAGGCAGGAGCAGGCGACCGTGCGCTTATTAAGAGCAGCATCGGTGTCGGCTCGCTTCTTTCAGAGGGAATCGGTGATACAGTGCGGATTTCGCTTACTGATGACCCTGTAAACGAGATTGCGGCTGCAAGAGCAATTCTCGACTCCCTCGGAATTTCCGAAGAGCCAGGAATGGATATCGTCTCCTGTCCTACGTGCGGCAGGACAAGCATTGACCTTATAAGCCTGCTTTCAGAATTCGAGAGCAGAGCAAAAACAGAAGGTCTTGACAGAAAAAATATCAAGGTAGCCCTTATGGGTTGCGCAGTAAATGGGCCCGGTGAGGCTCGCGAGGCAGATATTGGCATTGCGGGCGGCAAGGGCGAGGCTCTTTTGTTCAAAAAGGGCGAGATTATAAGAAAAATTAAAGAAAAAGACATTATAAACGAGCTTATTGCCGAAATAAAGGAATTAAAATAATTCTCGGCAAAGCAAGGGAAAGGAAATGAAGGTGGAAAAAAGGTTTTTTGACGTATTTTCACGCTATAAGCCAACAAAGGAAAAGGCGGAGCTTCTGAATAGAGGCCATTCTGCCAAATTCCGTTATACAAAAGAGCCTATGCGTGTGGAGGTAGAGCTTTCCTTTGACAGCCGAGAGGACGCAGAGCTTATATATGAAATCGAGGACGAGTGCCGAGAGCTTTATTCAGCCGAATCCTTTAAGATTTTGCCTCATTTTCCGCCCGAGAGCTTCAGCGCTGACTGCTTTTATGAGATTGCCGCAGAGGCGGCTCTTTGCGGAGCGGCAACCAATGGCTTCTTCAGCGAGGCTGAATACTCTGACGACGGAGAAAATGTTACCGTCGCAATTCCTTTCTGTGCTGATGGCATAGACTTCGTTAAAAAAGCAAACACCGAGCAAATTCTTGCCAATATTTTAAAAAGCCGCTACGGTGTTGACAGGACAGTTCAGATTTGCGAGTCGCAGGGGGCAGAGAACCGCAGTAAAATGTGGGAAAAACGCCGTGAGCAGATACTTCTCGATGCCGAAAGAGAGAGCAGAGAGAGGTTTATTGCCGAGCAAAAAAGGCTTGCCGACGAGCGTGAGGCGCAGGCAAGAGCCGCTGACCCCACCTACGATTTTGAGGCGAGAGCAGGCATTTCTTCTGCCACAGGCGTAGCAGAGGCAATAGGAGAATACGAGTACAAGCTTGGCGCAACCACCTATAATTTTGAAAATTCATCCACTCTCTATGGCGACGATTTCACAGTAACCGAGCCCACACCCCTTTCGGATTTATCTATGTCTAAGGGGCGCACACTTTACCTCGGCACCGTGTTTGATGTGACGATGAAGGAGACCAGAGCGGGTGATAAAACTAACTGCCAAATAGGCATTTCTGACGGCGCATCTGCAATATATGTAAAGAAAACTTTACCTAATGAGCAAATTGACTGGATAAAAGGACTTAAAAGCGGTACTCACCTCGCTGTGCTTGGAAGAGTACAAACTGATAAATTTGACAACGAGCCTTTCCTTTCTCCCATAGGAATAAAGAAGATTTCAGCCGTTTATAGAACCGATAATGCCGAGAGAAAGAGAGTCGAGCTTCACCTGCACTCCAATATGTCGCAGATGGACGCAATTATCACTCCCGCAGAGCTTATTGACACCGCAATTCGCTGGGGACACAAGGCTATTGCGGTAACCGACCACGGCAACGTTCAGGCATTTCCCGAGGTTATGCTTGCTCTTGAAAAGTCCAAGGCAGACCTTAAGGTCCTTTACGGCACCGAGGGATATTTCGTAAACGATACCGCAAAGTGCATCTTCGGTAAAAATTATCCTGCATTTGATGATGAAATGGTTGTTTTCGATATAGAAACAACAGGTCTTTCCAACCGCACTTGTAAGATTATTGAAATCGGCGCGGTAAAAATTAAGGCGGGTAAGATTATCGATAAATTCAACATCTTTGTTGATCCCGAGTGTCTTATTCCCGAGGAAATTACGAGACTTACCTCTATTACCGACGATGACGTAAAGGGCGCGCCCAAGGAAAGAGAGGCGCTGGAGCAATTCTTTGCCTTTGCGGGTGAGGAGCTTCTTATCGCCCACAATGCAAACTTTGATATCGGCTTTATCAGAGTTGCCGCAGAGCGTAACGAGATGCCCTTTAACAACTCATATCTCGATACACTCGGACTTTCCAAATACGTAAACCCCGAGCTTAAAAATCACAAGCTCGACACCATAGTTGAGCATTACAATATCGGTGATTTCCATCACCACAGAGCATCCGATGATGCCGAGGTTCTCGCCAGAATCTTCATAATAATGCTCGAAAGGCTGAAAAAAGAGGGTAATGCCGACTTCCCAAGCGTAATAAACGCTATGAGTGAAAAAGTTGACCCCGTCAAGCTTAACGCCCATCACATTATTCTCTTTGCTAAAAACAACGAGGGCTTAAAGAACCTTTATAAGCTCATTTCATTCAGCTATCTTAATTACTACGGTGGCTTTGGCAGACAGAAAAAAGTGCCCCGTATTCCCAAGTCTGTGCTGGAGCAGTACAGAGACGGACTTCTTATCGGCTCTGCCTGCGTTTCAGGCGAGCTTTACGAGGCTATTCTAGACGGTAAAAAGCAGGAGGAAATCGAGGAAATCGCAGAGTTTTACGATTATCTCGAGATTCAGCCCATCTGCAACAACCATTTCCTCGTTGACGAGGGTAAGGTTGCCGACGACGAGGCGCTCCGTGACATAAACCGCCGTATTTACGAGCTTGGCAAGAAGCTTGGCAAGCCTGTTTGCGCCACCTGTGACGCCCATTTCCTTAACAAAGAGGACGAGATTTACCGTCGCATTCTTCTTGCAGGTATGAAGTTTAAGGACGCCGATAAGGAAGAGCTGATATATCTTCGTACCACCGACGAGATGCTTGAGGAATTCTCCTATCTCGGTAAGGAAATTGCCGAGGAGGTCGTAATCGATAACCCCAACAAAATTGCCGATTTGTGCGAGAAAATCCGCCCCATTCCCGAGGGCAGATACGAGCCCGACCTTCCAGGCGCTAAGGAGGAGCTGATTTCATCCTGCTGGGACAGAGCGCACGCATGGTATGGCGACAATCTTCCCGAGGTTGTAGAGAAGCGACTTGAAAAGGAGCTTAATTCTATTATCAACAACGGATTTGCCGTGCTTTATATGATTGCAGTTAAGCTTGTTGCATACTCCGAGAGTCTTGGCTACCAGGTAGGCTCGCGTGGCTCGGTTGGCTCGTCATTCGTTGCAACGATGTCGGGTATTTCCGAGGTTAATCCACTTCCGCCTCATTACAGATGCCCGAAGTGCCGTTATTCAGAGTTCTTTACCGACGGCTCGGTAGGCTCAGGCTTCGACCTTCCCGATAAAAAATGCCCCGTCTGCGGTGAAATGCTTTACCAGGACGGCCACGATATTCCCTTTGAAACCTTCCTTGGCTTCTACGGCGACAAATCTCCCGATATCGACCTTAACTTCTCGGGTGACGTGCAGGGCAGAGTACATAAATACACCGAGGAGCTCTTCGGTGAGGGACACGTGTTCCGTGCGGGAACGATAACAGGTCTTGCCGACAAGACTGCATGGGGTTACATAGCAAAATATCTTGAGGAAAGACGTATAAAGATTCCCAAGGCGCAGATTGGCTATATGGCAACCAGAATTATGGGTATCAAGAAAACAACAGGTCAGCACCCTGGTGGAATTATCGTTGTGCCTAACGAGTATGATATCTATGATTTCACACCCATTCAGCACCCTGCCGACGACCCCAATGCAGATACTGTAACAACCCACTTCCAGTTCTCATACCTTCACGATACAATCCTGAAGCTTGACGAGCTTGGACACGATATTCCTACCAAGTACAAGATGCTTGAAAAGTATACTAACACAAGCGTTCTTGACGTTAAAATGAATGATACCACGATTTACGAGCTTTTCTCGTCGACAAAGCCTCTTGGAATCACCCCTGCGGATATTGGAGACTGCCAGCTTGCCACATTCGGTATTCCCGAGTTCGGTACACGCTTCCTGCAGCAGGTTCTTCTTGAGGCAAAGCCCAAGAACTTTGCCGACCTTGTGCAGATTTCGGGACTTACTCACGGTACTGACGTATGGCTCGGTAATGCACAGGAGCTTATTAAAGCAGGCACCTGCACAATTTCCGAGGTTGTGGGAACGCGTGACGGTATTATGCTTTATCTCATCGCCCATGGCCTTGAAAACAAGCTTTCATTCGATATAATGGAGTCTGTTCGAAAGGGTAAGGGCTTAAAGCCCGAGTGGGAGGCTGAAATGCTTGCCCATGACGTGCCCGAGTGGTATATCTGGTCTTGTAAGAAAATCAAATACATGTTCCCCAAGGCGCACGCGGCGGCATACGTTATGTCGGCAATCCGTCTTGCTTGGTACAAGATTTACTATCCCATGGAATTCTACGCAGCATTCTTATCCGTTGCGCCCGGTGGCTTTGATGCTGAAATTGTTGGCAGAGGTCTTGGCGGTGTAAACGCCGCTATCAAGGAAATCGAGGAAAAGGGCAACGAGGCAAGCAAAAAAGAGGAGGACACCTGTCAGACTCTCTATCTCGTAAGAGAGGCGATGGCAAGAGGTGTTAAATTCCTCAACGTTGACTTAAAAAAGTCGGATGCAAAGGCATTCCTGCCCGAAAATGGTATGATAAGAATGCCCTTCAACTCACTTCCCGGACTTGGAGAAACTGCGGCAGATAAGATTATCGAGGCACGCGAGAAGTACGACATCTACTCAGTAGCCGATTTAAGAGAGCATACAGGTATATCCAAAACGGTTGTTGAGATTCTTCGTCGTAACCACGTGCTTGACGGACTTTCTGAGACAAACCAGTTCTCAATGTTCTAAACGGGAATGTCATATTTGGCAAAAATTGTCGTTCGTTGGACTCTCGACGTAGTAGCGTAGCGACACGATGGTATTGAATGACAGTCCAGTGGACTGTCAGACCCCGAGTGTGACCGAAGCGCAGTGAGAAACTAAGCCTTCGGTCGCGAACAACAATTTTTGCTCAAATCTGCCTATTCCCACGCAAATACAAAATGCTGTCTTAAAAGCTTTTAAGACAGCATTTTGTAAATAATAATTGTCAATTTAGTTAATTAAGAGCAGTAAAGCCAGCATTATGGCGCATTCTCGGTCTCCGTCTTTTGAGAAAAACAGAAATGCGGCGGTAGCGATTATAAGTATCTCTTCTGTGCCGATTTTTGGTAGCCGTATGCCTAAGTCAAGCTTTGAACCGCCAAAAAGACCTGATAAGAACGGAATTTTTCCGAGACTCACCGATGCGCTTTCGGATTTGTCCTCCGATGCTTGTATTTCGGTTGAGGCATCGATGGCGTTTCCCTCTGTTATTGGCGGCGCTTCAATAAGCGCTGTACCATCGTAATTGTCGGGGATTGTCAGCCTATCGCTTGTATCTGGATAAAAGCTTCTTGAATACAATAACCTCACCTCGCCTTCATCATATCTAAAATTTCAGCGATTGTAAGCATTGAGTCTATCGCCTGCGCTCTTTCCTTGGATACGTAGGGCTTCAGCGCTCCGAAAAGACGAGCTCTGTCCTGGACTCCTCGCGGGCTTTGCGAGTATGTAGGCTCTGCCGAAGCTTCAATGGGCGCATTTTCTACGCTTCCAGTCACGATTTCGCTCTTTTCTTCCTCTTTTTTTGATGTGGTATCGCTTGATTTTGCTAAATTTGCAATCTGTTCTATCAAGGCGGGGTTTTCCATTATTAGTCCCACTACCTTGCCTATGTCAAGACCTTGATTTTCACTCATAGACGGCTCCTTATTTGCATTTGTATTGATTGAGTAGCTTCATAGCGTCGGTCATATTGATTTTTGAGCCAAGCGCCATCTCGCGAAGCTTTTGCATTTCCTCGTGAGTCGGCGTTTTTTCGGGTAGCTTGAAGCCGTATCCTGCCGCAATTTTTACAATTTGCCCCCAGAGCTGATCGTCAGGCAGAGCCGCCATTTCCTCAAGCTTGTTTCTATCAATTCTCATTAAATTTACCTCCATTTTTGTTTACTTTAATTCTATGAAAATAAATCAGAAAGGTTACTATATATGAAATGCCTTTGCTTTTCAGACTCCCACGGCGATAGCGCAAAAATTGCCGCCGTACTTAAAATTCATCACGATGCAGAGGTGATTTTCTTCCTCGGAGACGGACTTTCGGATATTGAGCAATTGATGAGACCTGACAAAGCCTGGCTCGCAGTGCAGGGTAATTGCGACTATTCCTCAGCGCTTGGCACGGGTTTTGTTAAAAAGACCGATAGCATAAGACTTCTTGACAAAAAAATCATATTCACCCACGGCGACCTTTACGGAGTTAAGTACGGCGATGGCGGAATAATCAAAATGGCAACCGAAAATAATGCCGATTTAGTTCTTTTCGGTCATACGCACATCCCTCTTGAAAGATATATTCCAACCGACGACGGCGGTTTTTACATTTTTAATCCCGGCAGCATCGGCAGGAGCTTTGAGGGGAAATCCTCATACGGAATTATCAATATTACCGAGGGTGGAATACTCCTTTCCCACGGCTCAATTTGAGGCTATTTCAAGTAGCCTCATTTTTATTTTTTCTGTTGTGTCACGGAGAATTTCGGTTATCAACTTCTCGTCCTCGCCCTCTGCCATAATCCTGATAAGCGGCTCTGTTCCTGACGGACGGGCAAGGATCCTGCCATGCTCGCCGATTTTCTTGCTTGCCGCATCTAAAATGTCCTTTATCTCGCTATCTACTAAAAACGCAAGCTTCGCATCCTTGTCAGCCTGAATATTTATGGTAATTTGCGGATATTTTTTCATAACAGACGAAAGCTCCAACAGGCTTTTACCGCTTTTCTTTATGCATGAGAGCAGGGCAAGAGCCGTTAGCTGACCGTCACCCGTTGTGGCAAGGTCTCTTAAAATTATATGCCCCGATTGCTCACCGCCCAGCGAGTATCCCTCCTGATTCAGCATTTCGAGCACGTATCTGTCGCCAACCTTTGATGAAATGTAGCTTATGCCGTTTTCCTCGCAGAATTTCAGGAATCCCATATTGGTCGCCACCGTTCCTACAACGGTGTTTTTCTTTAGTTTCCCGTCTTTTTTTAGGTCAAGCGCAAGAATAGCCATAATAAAATCACCGTCAATTTCACGCCCCTGTGAGTCAACTGCAAGACATCTGTCGGCATCTCCGTCAAATGCGATGCCTAAATCGAGCTTTTCACGGCTAACAAGCGACTTTAGCCCGTCAAGACAGGTGGAGCCGCAGTTAAGATTTATGTTTTCACCGTTTGGCACATCGCCCAGCATATAACAATCTGCTCCGAGGGCCTCGAAAAGCGCTCTTGCTGTTGTCGCAGCAGAGCCGTTTGCGCAGTCAATCCCAACTTTTATTTCTCGAAGCGATATTCCGAAGGAATTTTTCAGATAGTCAATATATTCGCTCTCTGCTCCTTCGAGATTGGAAATTTTACCTATCTGACCACCAGACTTTTGCTTTGAGGGCGAAAAAATCATATCCTCAATACGACCCTCCAGCTCGTCTGAAAGCTTAAAGCCGTCCGAGGCGAAAATTTTAATTCCGTTGTACTGATATGGATTATGCGATGCGGAAATCATAACCCCGGCACTTGCAGAGTGCTTTCTTACGAGAAATGCCACCGCAGGAGTGGAGCATACTCCAACAAAGACGGCATCTCCCCCACGTGAGCATATCCCTGCGGCAAGAGCCGCCGCAAGCATTGGTGACGATTGTCTTGTGTCACGTCCTATAAGTATCGTCGGACGATATCTGCCCGACTCTGAAAGTATGTTGCACAGAGCTTCTCCTACCTGCATTGCAAGCTCGCAGGTAAGGTCATCGCCTGCAACTCCTCTTATTCCGTCAGTTCCAAAAAGTCTTAACAAACCAGTTACCTCTCTTTGCCCTTGTATATTTCTCTCTCGCCTATAATACCCGAAACCGTCGTCATCGGGTATATTACAGCCTCTCTGCCAACTATCGCGCCAGGGCAGAGCAGAGCTCCGCATCCAACTTCTGCGTAATCGCCAAGCATAACGCCCAGCTTTTTCAGCCTTGTGTCAATTCTGCCACTCTCACACCCGATGGAAATGCTTTTTTTGTCGAGCCGCAGGTTTGATGCAATTGCCCCTGCGCCAAGATGCGCCCTGTAACCAATAATGCTGTCGCCTACGTAGTTGTAATGAGGCAGCTTCGCCTCGTCGAAAATAATCGAGTTCTTTATCTCGGTTGAATTTCCAATCACACAGCCGTCTCCCACAATTACTCTGCCTCGCAGAAATGCTCCTGGACGAATTTCTGCATTTTTTCCGATAATAATCGGCCCAACAAGCGTTGCGTACGGCCATATTTTCGCGCTCTCGTGTACAAAAACGTTTTTTTGTATCTCCTTGTACGAGCGGTCAAGCCTTCCCGCGTAGCTCAGGATAAATTCTTCGATTTTTGACAGCGCCGAATATCCGTATTCGCACCCCGAGATCATAGGCGCGGCTATGGTGTGACCGAGGTCAAAAAGCTCGTCTGTTTTCGGAATCATATCCATAGAATTCCCCCTCAATAAATTTTAGGGTATTATCTCCCTTTAGTTAACATACTATTCTGAAATTGCTCCTCGGGTGAAAAAATTGAAAAAAGAATTGAAATTTGATATAATATGTGGTAAAATATATAAATAATCATAAAAAGAAAGGAGTCTTTGAAAAATGAACGAAATAGTAATGCCGCCACGTCCGCCCAAAAGGCAGGATGACGGAATAGCGAAACCCACAAAATTAAAAGAGATACCATCCTATCTCTTTAAGGTTACCGCAGGCTTCTTCAAAAGACTCTTTTACATAGTTTCTCTCGTTTGGGAGGCGGCGCCATGGATGCTCGTAGCGATGGTCGCTCTTTGCATATTGAACGGTGTTTTGCCTGTTTTCGGAGCGTATATCTCGGCTGATTTGCTTAACGAGATAGCCCTGCTTATCGGTACGGCAACCAAGAATTCAAATGGAGAAGAGATTGTTGCAACCTTGAGCCCGCTCTTTATGCTGTTTTTCGCATATTTCATATATCTTTTGCTCAAAAAGATTATGCAGAAGATAAGCGGTATGGTAACGGCCATCTCAGGAGAGCTGGTTGTTAATCATATAAGGCTTAAAATTATCAAAAAAGCAAAAAGCGTGGATATTGCTTCCTTTGACCGCCCCGGATTCTACGAGAAGCTGGAAAATGCCAATCGTGAGGCAGGCATGCGCCCGATACAGATTCTCTCGGCAACCTTTACCGTGGTCAGCGACCTTATAGGAGTTCTGTCGTTTATTGCTGTGCTGACAACCCTCAGCCCCTTTGCTCCACTTGCAATAATTGTAGCGGCATTTCCCGGCGCAGTTGTTAATTACATCTTTAAAAACAAGAATTTCAGATACGTTCGCCGTCATTCCAAAGAGCGCAGGCAGATGACCTATTATTCGCAGCTTATGGTTAACAAGGATATGGCGAAGGAAATTAAGCTCCTCGGTCTTGGCGACACGTTTATTGAAAAATACAAGGATGTTTTCAAAAAATATTATCATGGACTCAGAAAGCTTATATTTAAAGAGGGGATGGCAACAATTTTCGTTGGTATTGTGTCAACGGTTATAAATTGCGCCTTGTTTATCTACGTTGCATATAACGTAATTTTCGAGAACGGTCAAATCGGAGATTACTCGCTCTACACAGGCGCGCTTACCTCCATTACGGGATACGTTGCAACCCTTCTTACCTCTACCGCTACGATTTACGAGGGCACACTTTTCATAAACAATATGATTGACTTTATGAAGGAGGAGCCCACCGTTATCTCAGCTATCAGCGAGCCGCTGAAGCCCGGGAAGGGAACTGCTCACACCATTGAGTTTAAGAACGTCTCCTTTGCCTATCCAGGCACGGACAGATACGTGCTTGAAAACATCAATCTTACCATAAAATCGGGCGAATCTGTGGTGCTTGTCGGCCTTAACGGAGCAGGAAAAAGCACGCTTATTAAGCTTCTTACCCGTCTTTACGACCCAACCGAGGGCGTAATTCTGCTTGACGGCAGAGATATTCGTGATTACGATGTGGATGCGCTTTACGACCTCTTTGGCATTATTTTCCAGGACTTTGGCAAATACGCCGAACCTGTTTCGGAGAACATACGCTTTGGCGACGTCAATGCAGACGGAAGCGATGCCGACGTCAGCCTCGCTGCAGAGCGCTCCAACGCAGACGACTTTATAGTAAAACTTCCCTTGGGATATGAAACTCCTCTTACAAGAATGTTTGAGGATGACGGTATCGAGCTTTCGGGCGGCCAATGGCAGAAGCTTTCGGTTGCCAGAGCCTTTTACAAGAAATCCGATATTCTCATTCTTGACGAGCCTACCGCATCTCTTGATGCAATAGCAGAGAAGGAGGTCTTTGACCGCTTCATGGAGCTTGGAGAGGGCAAAATTACTGTTTACGTCTCCCACAGACTCTCCAGCGCCACCTCGGCAGGTAAGATTGTGGTTATCTCTGACGGTAGGATTATTGAGAATGGCACTCACACCGAGCTTATGCAGCTTGAGGGAGAGTATCACAGACTTTTTACAACCCAGGCGGAAAGATATACCGAGCAAAAATAAAAATAAAAGGCGAGATTACCGAAAATGTCGGTAATCTCTCCTTTTTTATGCATTTAATGTTTATTTTCTTATATAAATCGACTTATCTGCCAAGTCCTGCCGCGCCAACAATGCCTGCGTTGTTTCCAAGAGAAGCAACCTTTATTACAGTCTTTGTGCTGTTGGTTCTTGTGTACTGGTCAGCGTTAACTATTGCCGCAAGGGGAATGATAAGATTGTCCTTTTCGCCTGAAACACCACCGCCGATACATACTGTCTCGGGCTGGAAAATGTTAACGATGTTGGTTATACCTGCCGCAAGGTTCTTTATGTATTCATTTACAAGCTCTGCACCGTACTTATCTCCGCCATTCTTTGCGCTGAAGGCGGTTCTTGCGCTTACACGTCCGTCACGCTCTGCAAAATCAAAGAGAAGCGAGGGAATACCCTTGAGCTTCAGCTCGTGCATCTTCTCCTTTGTCATATCGGTAAGTGCGGTAGCGGAGCAGTATGCCTCGAAGCATCCGCGTCTGCCGCAGGTGCACTGTCTGCCGTCCATATTGATAACGGTATGACCAAGCTCGCCGCCTGCGTGGTTAATTCCGCCTGCAAAAATCTTGCCTCCAAGGATTATACCACCGCCAACGCCTGTGCCGAGAGTAATCATAACGGAAGTGTCGCTGCCCTTTGCAGAGCCTGCCAGCGCCTCGCCGAGAGCGGCTGCATTTGCGTCGTTTTCGATGTAAATTTTCTCTACGGGAATGAAACTTCTGTATACCTCAACCATAGGGAAATTCTTCATAGGAATATTGTTAGAGTAAATAACCACACCGGTGTCAATATCAACTGTACCGGGAGTAGCAATACCAACGGATTTTATATCTTCTATAGTAAGGTTGTTTCTTTTGATTATCTTTTCGGTAAGAGTTGCCATATCCTTTACGATTTCTTCAGCAGGACGCTGCGCCAGGGTAGGAGCAGACTCCTTGTCGAGAATATTAAGCGCCTCGTCACAAAGTCCTACCTTTATGCCTGTTCCGCCAAGGTCAATTCCAATAGTATACACGGTAAACCTCCAAAATTCTGATATTTTAATTATATTAGAAAAGCCCCTCGTTGTCAAGCATAATTGCACAAAAAGATTGGTTCACAAA
>JAZQWA010000116.1:0-18131 GCA_045632065.1 Eubacteriales bacterium
TCAAGATTGCATTCTCTGGCAACGCGACAGTAGAGGCAATCGCAGAGCGCAACGCAGAGGAAATCAAGGACGAAACCCTCGGCGTAGAGCTTACCGTTGGAGCAACTCTTGCAAATGCAAAGGAGTGGAGCATTAACGGAGAAAAAGTAACAATATCGGTTGAGAAAATGTAATTATCGGTAAATTTTGGCGCAAATCCTCGCTCCCTCCCACTCGTAGTAGGTCACTACGACTTCGGGTAGCGATCAAGGATTTTCGCTCAAAATTTCCACGATACTTACCCTATCTTTATAAGATAAGCATAAGATAAGCAAAAAATAAGCAAAAATAAAACAAAAAAACAAACGGCGAGGACATCCTCGCCGTTTTATATTTTAAAATTCGTTGTCATAATTTAGTGCTGATTTCAGCGCAACTTCAACCTCTTCATAAGTGGTAGCGCGGTTGATTGCGCCTCTGATTTGCGCTGCGCCTCTGAATGATTTGAGATATAGGGCAATTTGCTTACGTGATTCGGGTATCGCAGTCCTCTCGCCCTTGTCGGCTATCGCCTCTTTTAGCTGGAAGAGCGCGGCATCAATTTTCGCCTCAATACTCGGCTCGCTGAAATCCTCGCCATTTAATGCAGCTGTAATTTCCGAAAAGATAAAGGGGTTGCCCACAGCGCCTCTGCCAACTGCAATTCCGTCAGCGCCTGTGTCACGAAGCATAGAGAGCGCATCCTCGCCTGAGAGTATATCTCCGTTGGCAATTAGCGGAATATGCAAAGCAGACTTTACATTTTTAATGATTTCACGGTCTGCAAGACCGCCATACATCTGTTCTCTGGTGCGTCCATGAACGCAAATAAGGCTTGCGCCACCCTCCTCGGCGGCAAGAGCGCACTCGACGGCATTGATAGAATTTTTGTTGATTCCCGAGCGGATTTTAACTGTTGTAGGAATATCGATTGCAGACGATACTGCCTTTGTAATGCGGTAAATCAGCTCGGGATTCTTCATCAGAGCTGAGCCCTCACCGTTGGAGAATATTTTATGCACAGGACAGCCCATATTTATATCGATTGCAACAGGAGCTGCCGAGCCGATAGGCTTTGTGAGTGTGGCTGCCGCCTCTGCCATAATTTCAGGCTCACTGCCGAAAATCTGTATGGCAACAGGGCCCTCGTCAGCCTCTATTTTGGCAAGAGCAAAGGTTTTCTTGTCGTTATAGACCACCGCCTTTGCGCTGACCATCTCGGTAACAGAGTATTCCGCGCCCATATTGTGACACAAAAGGCGCATTGCTCTGTCTGTGTAGCCTGCCATAGGCGCAAGGCAGATTCCGTGCTTGAAGCTTGTTTTTCCTAATGAAAATCCCATAGCAGACCTCCTTTTTTATACATTTTAACATATTATTTTTTGATTTGCAAGATAAACAGACACCTTTCTATTGAAAAAGAGCCTTCTTTGTGATAAAATATCCTTAAAAAGTAATCAAGGAGGCATTTATGGCAGAGAGAAGATGGACTGACGAGCAGCTTTCGGCAATCGAAAACCGTGACAAAACTCTTTTGGTTTCAGCTGCGGCAGGCTCGGGTAAAACCGCCACGCTCACCGAGCGAATTATCCGCTCGCTGATGGACGAGGAAAATCCAATAGACATTGACTCGCTTTTGGTGGTTACCTTTACAAATGCCGCCGCCTCCGAGCTTCGCGCGAAGATTTCAAAGGCGCTGACCGATGCGGTAAAGCAGAATCCCGAGAGCAGTCGCCTCAAAAGACAGCTTTATCTTTTGCCATCGGCAAAAATACGTACCATAGACTCCTTCTGCAACGAGATTCTGCGCCAGAATTGCGACAGAGTGGGAGTTCCCGCAGGCTATCGAATAGCCGACACCGCAGAGTGCGAGCTTCTTGCGATTTCCATTATCGAGGGAATGATTGAGGCGGCATATAACGGTGAAATGACCGACGTTATCACACCCGAGGAGCTTGAAGAGCTTGCCGATTGCTTAACCGACGTTAAAAGCACCGAGGCTCTTGCCGAGATTTTTAGGTATATTCACCTGAAATGCGACAGCGCAGAGGACGGCATACACCTGCTTCACACTCTCATTGATAAATATTCGGATGCCAATCAGCCTGTAGAGGAGAATGCCTACGGCGCATATCTTATGGGACGGCTTTCTTCGATGGTTGAGCATTATATTTCTGCCTTTTCACGATACGAGAGGCTGTTTGCGTCCTCAAATGCCACCGAGTCGAAGTTCCTCTCTGCAATCGAAAGCGACCTTTCAATCTTGAAGTCGCTTCGCGCTGCGAAAACCTACGATGAGGCAAAGAATATTCTTTCCTTCTGCGAGCTTGTGCGCAAGCCTGTGGTTCGCAAGGATAAAACTGCGGATATGGAGAGCTGGGGCGCGCTTCGTGATATGATGCGTGACGACCTGAAGGATATGAAATATAATTTCAGGTACACAAGCGAGATGTGGCATGAGCTTTTTGCCTCGCTTTACAGGCTTCTTTCAGCTCTTTATCGCTTCGAGGTCGAGTTCGACAGACTCTTTAGCGAAGAAAAACGTCGCAGAGGCGCGCTTTCTTATGCGGATATTGAGAGATATACCTATAATTGCCTGATTTCAGACGGAAAGCCGACTGATATTGCGAAAAATATTGCAAATCGCTTCGGCGCAGTCTATATTGACGAGTATCAGGACGTAAACTCTCTGCAAAACCGCATTTTTGAGGTAATTTCCCGTCCCAATAATCGTTTTATGGTTGGCGATATCAAGCAGAGCATTTACGGCTTCCGCTCTGCCTGTCCCGAGATTTTTGCGGATATGAAGCGCTCTTATCCCGCCCTCGAGGCATCGGATTCGCCCTGCGCATCTATATTTATGTCCAAGAACTTCCGCTGCGACAAGGCGGTTGTGGATTTTGTAAACAACATCTTTGACAAGGCATTTGGCCTTGTATCCGCATCAATAGGATACACCGAGGGTGACAGGCTGGGATATGCCAAAATTCAGGAAGGGGGCGAGCCTGAGTATCGTTACCCTGAAATTTGCATGATAGATAAGCCCCTCGAGGATGAGGAAAAAATTGAGCCCGCAGACGTTGTTGCATCGAAAATAGCAGAGCTTATAAAGTCTGCAAAGCTTGATAACGGCGCGCCTGTTCGTCCGTCCGATATTGCCATTATATTGCGTAATGCAAGGGGAAAGGACAATAAATATGCCGAGGCTCTGCAAAGACGAGGCATACCCTCCTGTATTTCGGGAGCGCAGGACTTCTTCCTCTCGAGCGAGGTGCTTTTAGCCCTCTGCCTGCTCAATAGCATTGACAACCCCCGCCGTGATATTTACCTTGCAGGACTTATGTGCTCGCCCCTGTTTGATTTCAGCGCAGATGACCTGTGCGAGATAAAGAAGTACAAAGCCGAAACTCTTTATGAATCGCTTGTTTTGTGCGTAAATGACAACCAAGAGTTTACAAAAGGAGTGAAATTCCTTGAAAAACTGCGGTATTACAGAGCGATTTCCGAGGGCATAGGCGTTGACGCGCTTATATACAAGCTCTACCGCGAGACAGGCCTTTTAGCTCTTGCATCGAGGGGCGGAGGACGAGATAATCTTATGCTGCTTTACGATTATGCAAGAGATTACGAGGCGGGCTCGTTTAAGGGGCTTTACAATTTCATCAGCTTTATCAACAACATAATTGACAAGAAAACCACCTTTGACGATTCTCGCGAGGCTGGTAATTCCGATGCGGTGAAGATTGTGACCTGCCACACTTCCAAGGGACTTGAATATCCCATAGTCTTTCTCGTTGAGGCTGACGGCAAAATTTACAACAAGGACCGCACCTCGCGACTTGCATTTGCCGAGGATTTTGGTATCAGCTTCCGTCTTCGCACAAAATCGGGTCTTGCGGTAGTGGAAAGCCCTGTTCACGATATGATAAACGATTATATCGAGAATAAGCTTTACGAGGAGGAGCTTCGAGTGCTTTACGTAGCACTTACGAGAGCCAGAGAGCGACTCTTCGTGATTGGAAAAACACCGCTGAAGTCGCGTGATGAGTACGAGGAAAAGCTCGATATTATGCGTGAAAACCTCTCTGAATATATGTTCAGACGACTTGATTCGTATCAGGAAATTATACTTGTCTGCGAGGGCTCAAGGGCGCTCGGGGCAGAGGAGTTTGCCTCTGTTTCGGGCATCAGAACCGAGGCTCAGAGCGAGGAAGCTACTCCTGTGCCCAAGGATATTCCCGAGGGGCTTGATAAGGAGCTTGCACGAAGATTTTCTTACAGCTACACACAGCCGTATCTTACCGATTTGCCCGAAAAAATGTCGGTATCGAGACTTCATCCCACCGTTCTTGACGGAAGTGATTCTGAGGCGGTTGTACCCAAGTCGGTGATGGAAAGTAATTCGGTGGATATCGCAGATTTTTCTGCTGAAATCTCAGGCGAGCCAAGAAAAATTCTTCCCGCCTTTGCGGTTGGCACAGAAGCCGACGAGAGCGCAAAGAAGGGTATTGCAACTCACCTGTTTATACAGTTCTGCGACCTCGAATTGCTTGAAAAGGAGGGCGCAAATGCCGAGCTGGAAAGGCTTTACCGTGCAGGATTCATTTCCGAGGCGGACAAAAACAGAGTGCGTATAAAGGAAATAAACGCCTTCGTAAAATCCACGCTTTTTAGGAAAATGAAGAGCGCAGACAGGCTTTACCGAGAGCTTAGATTCAACGTTTTGCTTCCCGCATCGAACTTCACCGAGGACGAGGAAAGAAGACGAGCATACGAGGACAGAGGTGTGCTTGCGCAGGGTGTTATTGACTGCGTGATAGTTAATTCTGACGGCACTATTTCTCTTTGCGATTATAAGACTGACAGACTTTCAGCCGAGGAGAAAAGCAACCCCGACCTTGCCGCAGAAAAGCTGAGGGCAAAGCACGAAAATCAGCTTAAGCTATATGCTTTGGCGGTCGAAAAAATCTTCGGACAAGCGCCAAAAAGCTTGGAAATCTATTCCTTGCCTCTTGGTGATTCTGTTATCGTAAAATAAAAAATACACCCAAAATGCAAAGTAAGATTTGCATTTTGGGTGTATTTCTATTTAAAAACGATTATTTTTGAAGTGTAAGATAGTTTTCGGAAATATTGAATGTTACGTCAAAGGTTTCGCCGCCGCGGGTAATGTTAAGCACAACGGTGCTTCCAACACGAGCGTTAAGCATAGCCTCGGGAACGTGGTGAGTTCTGGTCACCGCGGTGGTAACTCCGTCAATGGTAATAGAGTTGATTACGTCGCCAACCTGCATTACAGATGCGGAGGGGCCGTTTTCAACAATGGTGTGAACCTCAACCTTTTCAACTCTGGTAATTTCACCTGTCTGCTCGTTAATATCGAGGCCGATTACGTAAGAAGTAATGGTGACACCGAGAATTACTCGGTTAACCTGAGTCATATTTACGCCGTCGCAGTAATCAATGATGTTCTTAACAAGACTCAGCGCGAGATTAGAGGGAATAGCGTAAGCCATATTATCAACGTCCGAGCCGATTCTCTTTGCAACCACGATACCGATAAGACCGCCCTGGTCATTGAAGACACCGCCGCCCGAGTTGCCCTGGTTGATAGGAGTGTCAACTCTCATTACACGAATGCTGATTTCGGAGCCGTCAGCGCCGCTCATATCCAGATTTTCGCTCTCTACGCTGACGATACCCTTGGTTACCGAGAAGCCGAAGCCCTCAGCATTACCAACGGCATAAGCGGTATCGAAAACGTTTACCTGCTCGCTGTTGGCAAAGGTAACTGCAGTGGCGTAGCTTTTACGAATAACGTCGCTGTTTTCAACCTTAAGAACGGCAATTTCATAGTCGTGAGAGCCGCCGATAAACTTGGCGGGAATCGCATATGTGGAAAGCTCCATGCCGTAAAGATAAATGTTAATTTCACTTGCAATAGTGCCATTAGGAGTGCAAACCACGTGATAATTCGTGATTATGTAGGCGTCTCCTGCAGCCTTGTCAACGTGATATATAACACCCGAGCCTGCGGATGCGGAATAGCTATCCTTGGTGGTAACAATAACCGAGGAAAGCAGAGTGCGATTAAGCGCATCTACGTTGTCGGTAGAGCTCTCGCCCGAGCCGGGATAAAACTCACCAATGCTGGGGCTGGGCTTAACAGTCTGATTGTTATTCTGCTGCTCGCCTTGATTGGTTTCGGGGTTGGTGCCGTCGCTGTCGGATGTGTCACCGCTCAGTCCCTCGAGAAAATCGGTTACCATCGTGCAGGATGACATCGTAGTGATGGAAAATACCAGCATCAATGCCGCTAAAATTCTGATTAAATTCTGTTTTTTCATAGTGGTATCCCTTTCTGAAAAATGCGAAAATTCGTAAAAAATGCGAATTTACTATTGACATATATAAAGAATAATGATAAAATTCTATATATTATCAAATATAAATCATATTCTACCATTTACATTATACCAAACAAAAGCTAAATAATCAAGAGAATTAACACAAATTTTTCAAAAAGGAGAAAAATATGACAGTAGCGATTATAACCGGCGCATCCAGCGGCATCGGCGCAGAGTTCGCCAGAGGATATGCGTCCAGAGTTGACGAGCTTTGGCTTGTTGCCAGAAGGGCTGACAGAATGGAGGCTCTTGCTAAGGAGCTTTCGGTAAAATGCAGAATAATCACCGCAGACCTTGCGAAAAAAGAGGGTATAGAGGCCATAAGAGCGGCGCTCGAAGCCGAAAAGCCTGAGGTTAAGTACCTTGTAAACGCCGCGGGCTTTGGCGATTTCGGTGCATTTGACGAGATTGATGAGTCCAAGGTTGAGATGATGATAGACCTTAACGTAAAGTCTGTTGTGCTTATCACTCACATGGTAGTGCCTTATATGCAGCGAGGCGGCAGAATTATCCAGCTTGGCAGCGGCTCCTGCTTTACTCCTCTTCCTTATTTCAACGTGTACTCCTCGGGCAAGGTTTTTGTGCTTCATTACACCAAATCGCTTAATTTTGAGCTTAAAAAATACGGCGTAAGAGCCACCTGCTTCTGTCCCGGCTGGGTACATACCGAGTTTCTCGGCAAGGCAACCGCAAAGGCAGGCGTAACACGTCCTCGCGACAACGCAATGAAGCCTCTTCTTGACTGCAAAAAGGTTGTAAAGGGCTGTATTAAGGCAGCCGACAAGGGCAGAGCAATGTACGTCACCAATTGGTATACCAAAATGCAGCATTTGCTCTTCAAAATTTTACCCGACCCGCTTTTGACTCACCTTTGGCTCGGAATGCTTGAAAAAGAGGAAAAATAATGAAAAACAACCGTAAAAATCTCGCCCCGGGAACGCTTCTTGCGCCCGTACCGCCTGCAATGGTCACCGTTGGCGATTTTGACAATGCAAACGTGCTGACAATCGGCTGGACAGGCATTCTTAACTCAACTCCGCCGAGAACCTACGTATCCATTCGTCCATCAAGGCACTCCCACGGAATTTTGATGGCTGGCAGGGAGTTTGTAATCAATCTGCCGTCGGTTTCCCAGGCGAAAACTGTTGACTACGTGGGCATTTACACAGGCGCAAAGCTTGATAAGTTCGAAAAATGCCCCATAACCAAGCAAAAAAGCCACGTCGTAGCGCCACCAACCATTGCCGAGTGTCCGATTGCCCTCGAATGTAAGGTATACGAGGTTATTCCTATGGGCTCTCACGACGTTTTTCTTGCCGATATAGTCAACGTGTCCTGCCGTGAGGATTTAATGGACGAGAAGGGCAAAATTCACTTTGAAAATGCCGATTTGCTGGCATATTCCCACGGCGAGTATTACTCGCTTGGCGAGGTTGTTGGCAGATTCGGCTTCAGCACCGATAAGCCTGAGAAAAAAACGGCAAAATCAGCCGATTCCACCCCCAAAAAGTCCACAAAAAAGGATATACACGAGGATAAAAAGCCTCGAAAGACCAATCTTCCCCTTGAAAATCCTCCCCGTCCCTTTTACGCTGACGTCTCAAAAATGAAGCCGCCGCGCAGAAAGCCCACCGATAAAAACAAGGGTAAAAGAAGGGCGGTGAAGAAATGAACGAGAGCATCGAGAAGGTCAGAGAAAGAGTTTTAGACCTTATTGAGTCGGAGTTTGAGAGCGATGCCGCCTTTGAGAGAGCCATGGCTTTGCCTGAAAAAACCGTGAACAATTGGCGTCGCGGCAGGTCTGCCTCGTTCATGAAAAATCTGCCCGAGATAGCCGAAATCTGCGGTGTAAATATTGCCGCTATAATGGACATTCCCATAAGCGCGGATAATCCCGAGCTTACGGATGACGAGCTGGAGCTTCTCGCTCTTTACCGACAGGCGAGAATAATGCCTAAAAGGCTGCGTTTAGCCTTAAAGGACACTCTGAAATCTACAATAAATATGTATGTAGAGGCCTCTGCCCAGGCGAAAAAGCAAGGTAAAGTCTGATAAGGAAAAGGGTGCTTAAAGCTTGTTGACAATTGCTTTGTTAGTAAACAATACTTTACAAATTGTTGCAAGCAATTTCTTGTAGAAAACAGAAAAATATCCAAAAAAAGTGGCAAAATTTAGGAAAAAAACAAACTTTTTTGCAAATAATTGAGAAAATTTTAACAAAAAAATCCGAGAGATGCTTTCTCGGATTTTTTTCTTTACTGAAAACCGCCGAAAACACAAAATGTAGTGCATTTTTGCGCCGTCAAGTAGCATATAATGAAAAAATGGACAAGGAGTTTCACTAAAAAAAATCTCTTCGAATTTCAAGAAAAGTCGACAGTAATTTTCCAATTTTTGCCTGGGTTTCCTTATATTTAGACAATTTTTGTTAAAAAACGCTTGACAAGCTGTTTATTTTATGTTATATTAAAGTACACTCGAATTTTTTCCTTTGGGGTAACTATGCCTTTTTGATGGCAGACATCACAGGAGGAGTTCAACAGACTGATTTTAAGAGCAGAATCCAAAATAAGAAAGGACTTTTAAAATGACAGACGTAAATTCTAAAATAACTATAAGCCAGGAAAAACCCTGGATGAAGTATTTTTCTGAGGAGAGCCGCCAGGCTGAGCCTCCCAAAATGAAGGTTTACTCCTACTTCAAGGAGATTAACAAGCACAGACCTAACGAGGTTGCGCTTTACTACTACGGCAAGAAGATTACCGTAAAGCAGATGCTCGGCATGATTGGCGAGTGCGCAAACGCGCTCACCGCTATCGGTGTAAAGAAGGGCGATACCGTTTCCATTATATCGGCATCTACCCCCGAGTCAATTTGCCTTTTCTATGCGCTTAATAAGATTGGCGCAACCATGAACGCTATTGACCCTCGTCTTGATAAGAAGAGTGTTGCGCGTATGATTCTCGGCTCGGGCTCCAAGGTCCTCTTCGTAATCGACGCTGCATACTCCCTCTTTGCGGCTATCAGAGCTGAAATCAAGCAGGAGCATATAATAATACAGTCCGCTGCGACCTCGCTTCCCGGACCATTGAAGCTTGCTTACAAGCTTGCTACCCACCAGCATATTGCCTATGGCAAGGAGGGTATCATCAGCTGGGATACCTTTATGAAGGGTTCCAAGAACGCGATCGCTACCGAGGCTGAGTACGTTGGCGACGCTACCGTTGCCATCACCTATACAGGCGGTACAACAGGCTTCCCCAAGGGAGTTATGCTGACTAACGACAGCATCAACGCCGTTGCATTCAGCTTCCTTCACGCAGGCATCGTTTACAAGCCCGGCACGAGATTCCTCGGCATTATGCCTATCTTCTCGTCCTACGGTCTCGTTTGCGGAATTCATATGCCTATGATTATGCAGCAGGAGCTTGCATTGATTCCCAGATTTACTCCTCTTAAGATGGGTGAGTATATCAAGAAATTCAAGCCCCAGCATATGATTGCAACCCCTGCATTCTATGAAATCCTCATCAACAGTGAGGAGATGAAGGGCTTTGACCTTTCCTTTATGCTTACTCTCGGCTCAGGCGGTGACTCTATGAACGCAGGCCTTGAGGATAAGCTTAACGAGTTTATGAAAACTCACAATTTGAGATACCCTCTCGCCCAGGGTTACGGTATGAGCGAAGTTTCGGCAGCTGCTACCTTCTGTGTTAACGACAGATATAAGAGGGGCAGCGTTGGAATTCCATGTCTCGCTACTACCTTAGGCGTCTTTGACCCCGAGACAGGTGAGGAGCTTGGATATAACACACCCGGTGAGGTGTGCATTACAGGCGCGACCGTAATGAAGGGTTATTACAATAATAAGGAAGAAACCGACTACGTGCTTCGTAAGCACTCCGACGGACAGGTGTGGATGCACTCGGGTGACATCGGCACTATCGACGAGGACGGCTTCGTTTACATCCAGGGCAGAGTTAAGCGTATGATTACACGCTTCGACGGCCACAAGGTGTTCCCCATTACCATCGAGGGCTTTATTTCGGAGCATCAGGACGTCCACAGCTGCTCGGTAATCGGTGTTAACGACCGTGAGCGTATGCAGGGACAGTATCCTATGGCGGTTATCGAGCTTAACCCCGGCGTAGATTCGTCGAGAAGAGATGAAATCTGCCGTGAGATTTACGCGAAGTGCCAGGCTGAGCTTGAGCAGCGCGGTAAGCCTGTTGCGGTGGTTTGCATTGACGAGGTTCCTCTTACTGCTATGGGTAAGAACGACTATCGCAAGCTTGAGAAGGAGTACAAGTACTTCGACTACCTTGCATGGCAGAGAGAAAACGTTCAGTAAAAAATAATTTGCCTGCCCCCACAGAGCAATTTATATAAAGCGACTTCAGGTTGACCGAGCAAAACGAGGAAAACCGACAGCCGCAGGAGCGCAAGCTCCACATTACTTAGTTTATCAAAATAAAATTTTTTTATTGAGATTAAAAAATCTCAGAAAGGGAAACAAAATGAAATTAAGACAGATTAGTTTCAAATTGGTTTCGTTGGTAATGGTTATTACCATGCTGTTCAGCATTTGCGCAACTACAATCAGCGCAGCTACCTGGACACACGATGACCACACCCACAAAACCGAGAAAGACAAGATTTACTATGTATCTCTTGGCGACTCCATGACCAATGGCTATGGCCTTCCCGGCTACGGTGATATCAGAGACGAGTGGGCTAACTCCGGCGTAGAGGATTACGGTTATGGTTCTTATGCGAACATCTTCGCAGAGTGGCTTGCAACCGAGATGGGATGGGATGGAGACAAGGAAACTCTTTCCAACTATGTTGACCACTCCCAGCTTGCAATGTCCGGTATTAGAATCGAGGACCTTCACTTCCTCCTCGAGTTTGACTATAACAACCCCGAGCACGTGGCTGTTGTAGAGGGCGATTGGAATGAGAAGCTTTGGAACGAGACGTTCACTATTGGTGACTACTGGACTTGGGATCAGGTTCTTAACCATTCTCGTACCGATTACACCACATTCGCAATCCTTGAGACCGGTTACAATGCATATCCCGATGGATACGATCCCGCTGATCCTTACAACGGCGACGTAGCTCTTATTGCTAAGTACTTCCAGGAGCACGTAAAAGAGGCTGACATCATTTCTCTTGGTGTTGGTAACGGCAACTTTGGTGTATTTGCAATCGGTAGAATTCTTGAAGCTATTGGCTTCGATGGTGGCACCCCTGAAATGGCCCTTATCTACAAAGTAGAGAATGCTATTCGCGAGCTTGACCCTGTTATGCATGCAAAGGTTCTTTCTCTCAAGGATGAGATCGAGGCTGAGATGCTTGCAATCCTTGGTGAATCCGGAGATGTAACAGGCGAAAACGCAGAGGCTCTTGTAAACACCATGGTTTACGTAGGCATTAGCTTCGTACTCAACTACATGGGTACTGTTGACGCTATCGTTGAGCTTAATCCTGATGCAGAGATTATTTGCCTCGCTCTTATGAACACCTTTGGTGAGAGCGATTTCAATAAGTTCTTTGAGGGCGACGTTAATTCTTCTGCTATTCTTGATAAGGCTACCATCGCAGACGTTCTTAACGCTTGCTACGTTCCCCTTAACGCATTTATCTCTGGCTACGCTACATATCTTCAGCTTAAGGATCAGGTTGTAAAGGGTACCTTCCTTGAGATTGAGGGCGCTCTTCAGGCAGAGATCGCAAAGATTCACGCTGAGGCTGACAAGCAGGCTGCTGCTCTTAAGGCAGAGGCTGAGGCTAAGCTTGCAGTTCTTACCGAGCAGCTCAAGACTGCAACAGGTGAGGCTAAGGTAGTTATCGAGGCTAAGATCGCTGAGATTAAGGCAGATCTTGACGCCGCTATTGAGGAAATCACAAATGCAGCTGACTTTGACAGTCAGGTTGTTATTGATAAGATTGAGACCGAGCTTGCAGTTGCTCTCGCAGGTGTAAACGCTAACCCCGTTGAAGAAATCGCAGATGAGATTGGCAGCTACATCGCAGCTCTTAAGGCAAGAGCGCAGGCTAAGGTTGCTGAGCTTACCGCAGCAGCAGATGCTGAGATTGCAAAGCTTCAGGCAGCTCTTCTCTCTGCAACAGGCGATACCAAGGCACAGCTCGAGGCTCAGATTGCAGAGATTCTTGCAGACCTTGACGCAGCTATCGCTGAGGTAATTGCAGAAAACAAGGTTGAAATCGCAGAGGCTGAGGCAGCTCTTGCAGCAGCAATTGAGCAGGTTAAGGCTAACGTAAATGCAAAGTATGAGTCTGCAAAGGCAGAGATCGAGGGCGCTATCGCAGCTCTCAAGGCAGAGCTTGTTAACGCAGCAGACGATGCTAAGGCAGCTATCGAGGCTCAGATCGCAGCTCTCGAGGCAGCTCTCGAGGCAGCAAAGGCTGAGGCTGAGGCTGAGATTGCAGCAGCAGTTGAGGCTCTTAAGGCAGAGGCTGAGGCTCAGATCGCAGCTCTCAAGGCACAGGCACAGGCTCAGATTGATACTCTTAAGGCAGAGGTTGAGACCAAGATCGCTATCATCAAGGCAGAGATCGAGTTCGTAACCGCTGAGGCAAAGGCTAAGCTCGCTGCTATCAAGGCAGAGGTTGAGGCTAAGTATGCCGCTCTTAAGGCGCAGGCTGAGGCACAGCTCGCTACTCTCAAGGCACAGCTTGAGACCGCAACAGGCGAGGTTAAGGCTCAGATTGAAAAGCAGATCGCAAGAGTTGAGGCAGAGTACAAGGCTGCTGTTGAGGCTCTTAACGCTAAGTATAATGAGGTTCTTGAGCAGCTTCACGAGGCTGAGGCTCAGTTCAAGGCTGCAGTTTATGCAGAGATTGAAAGAATCGATGCAGAGCTTGAGGCAGCAGTTGCTGCAATCAACGCTAAGGTTACCGAGGCTGTTGAGAAGGCAAACACCGTTGCTAACGAGCAGCTCGACGCTGCTACCGAGTACGTTCTCGAGCAGATCGACGCAGTTAACGAAAAGCTTAATTCCCAGATTGCAAAGATCTACACTAAGGTAACAGAAACAATCGATACTCTTAACGAGGAAGCAAACGCTAAGATCGCAGAGATCAAGGAAAAGGTATTCTCCGAGCTTAACGTTTCTGATAAGGAATTCTCCAACAAGTTCTACTTCGCAGAGGCTGACTACGTGGAGTGCTGGGTTGAAGTATACGGAGATGCAATCCTTGACGAGACATCTGTTATCCGTCGTAGAATGGTTGAGGGTGTAGTTGAGACTGTATGGCCCCTTATTTCCGATATGTTTAACGATCTCTTGGCTGCAAATAATCTTCCTCTTCAGATTGTAAACGTTGACATTAACAAGGTTAAAGAATACGAGAGATTCGCTATCGAGTGGGCTAAGTATGAGACTGATGCAGATTTAACTGTAGCTCTTCCTACTACTACACTTAGCGACAATGAAATTATTTCTTGCGCAGTTTACCTTGCGTTCGAGGATGCAATCGTTAACAGTGCTAACAACGAGGTTGCCCTTGGCGACGTTCTCGGACTTGGCGGAGACCTTGGCGGACTCTTCACCGGCGTTGCAGGTGCTTTGACTCCTGATGCGCTTGGATTTGAGGATGTGTACAATTCTGTTCTTGCAGAAATAGCCAATAGACACGGAACTGATATTTATAATAAGTGTTTAGCATGGGCTTCTTCTGAAGCAGGTCAAGCTAAAATAGGAGAATGGGTTTATTCTGAAGCAGGTCAGGCGTTCAAAAATGCTTATATTGAACAGGCAGGTTCTGCGCCCGATGCACAGACCATAGCAGGATATTATCTTACTGAGACATCAGAGGGTAAGGCAAAACAAGCAGAATTCTCTGCTCCTTATCAGCCTCAGTACGCAGCTCGTTATCTTGCTCCCAACCTTACAACACCTCTTGCAGAGGCTGTTAAGGGTGATGCAAGCCTTTCCGGTCTTATAGGTCTCTTTGGACGTTGCTTGATCGCTCACGGTATCGGCGCTCATCCCTCCGCAAACGGCCACGTGGCTCTTGCAAAGGCTGTAATTGACGCTTACGAGAAGGGTTACACCACATTCGATAAGACTATTAAGGATGCAGCAGTTGTTCTTGTTGGTTACGCGCTTCTTAACGGTTACGTTGCAGAGGCTAACGTAAGCCTTGACAAACTTCTTGCTGAAATCGAGAAGCTTCAGGCTCAGGTTAACGACTTCCTTGCAAACGACGTTGAAAATCCTGCAGAGTTCGAGGCACTTCTCGCAGATCTTAATACAGAAATCGATCTTGTAAAGGCTAACATCAATACAATCAAGGGTATCCTTGAATCCCTTTCTATCGAGGCTATCGTTATTAACCCCGGCGTAGTTGAGGAAAAGATTGCAGAGCTTAAGGCTCTCTACGAAGGTCTCGATGCTCACCTTGACAACCTCACTGCTATCGCAGAGGATGCAAAGGTAATCGCAGAGCTTCACTACGACAGAACTCTTACCGAGCTTACCGCTCAGATTCAGCATCAGCTTGAGGTTCTTGATGCTCAGATCAAGAAGCAGCTTGAGACTCTTGAGGCTCAGGTTAAGCTCCAGCTCGAAACTCTTGATGCTCAGATCAAGCTTCAGCTTGAGACCCTTGAGGCTCAGGTTAAGCTCCAGCTCGAAACTCTCAACGCAGAGCTTCAGGTAGCAGTTGGCGAGGCTAAGGAAGCTATCAAGGCTGAGATTGAAAGAGTAACCGCAGAGTATGAGGCTACAAAGGCTGCCCTCATCGCAGAGTATGAGGCTGCAAAGGCTGCTGTTATCGCAGAGTTTGAGGCTACAAAGGCTGCTCTCATCGCTGAGTACGAGGCTAAGAAGGCTGAGCTCGAGGCTAAGGTTGCTGAACAGCTTGCAGTTCTCGAAGAGAAGCTTGCAGCTCTTGACCTTGAGGTTGCAGACGTTATCGAGTCTGTTAAGACCGTAATCGCTGACCTCGAAGTAGTTGTTAAGGAGCTTGCAGAGGGCTCTTACGACAAGCTTTCCGAGCTCTACGCTAATCTCGTAGACGCTATCATGGAGGCAGTTGAATATTACGGCAAGGAAGCTTCCGAGCTTGTATACAACTGGCTCATGAACAACGCTGACAAGGTTGTTGATCTCCTCGCAGAGTTCGGCGACGATGCAGCAGAGTTCATCGCAGACAACGCTAAGGTTATCTTCGGCGTTCTTGCAATCGTTGCAGTTGCTTACGGTGAGGACCTTCTTGGCTTCGTTCTTGAGAACGCAGACATCATCTTCCCCGCAGTTGTAGACTGGTTCGCAGCTTACGGCAACGCTATGTGGGATCTCATCAGAGTTTACCTCGATGCAATCCTTGCATTCTATAACATTTCTCTCGACTTCAACTTCGATTACGACTTCGGCTTCGACTTCGACTTTGACTTCGATTTCGGCTTCGACTTCGACTTTGACTTCGATTTCAGCTCTCTTGAGGGCATTAACAAGTTCTTCGACAAGATCTTCGGTCTCATCGCAGAAATCTACAACATGATTGTAAGCGGCAACTTCAACATTGATGAGTTCTTTGCAATCATTGACGAAATTAAGGCTACTATCGATGAACTCATCGTATACGTTCAGGGCGTAATTCGCGACCAGCTTAACGCATTCGATGCATACATCAGAGAACAGCTTGCAGCTCTTAACGCTTACCTTATGGATAAGGCTGAGGAGCTTGGCGCAGCAATCGTTGCTTTCGTTCAGCAGAAGCTTGCAGAAGTTGCAGACCTCCTTGCTGCTAAGGTTGCAGAGATTGTAGAAGCAATCAAGAATTCCGACAGCGTTTCCTTCGAGGCAATTGACAAGTTCATCTTCGACATGTTCAGCCGTGTTGATGCTGACCTTGATACTAACGCTGACTTCGTTTCCATCGGTGGAAACAACAACGTACTTGAAGAAGACCACTACGCTAACCTTGTAGCTGAGGCTCTTGGTATCAAGGCGCAGGTTCTTCACGATGCTGACCTTCGTATCAGCGACCTCCGCGCTATCCTTGATGCAACCTACACCGCTGACGAGTACGGCCAGGAAATCCTTGCTAACGTTGACGTTGAGGCTTACATTAAGGCTATCGAGAAGGCAGAGGTTATCTCCGTTGAGTTCGGTGTAGAAGACTTCACTACCTTCGCATTCGCACAGGTTGTTGGTTACCTCTACGAGAGCTTCGGCGCAGACCTTGACCTCTCCGCTATTCTTCCCGGCTTCAACTTCCAGCTTGGCGAGCACAAGGTTTATGAGATGAACTGGAACAACTTCGGCTCTCTCATCAACGAGGATATGATCGATAACCTTCTTGCTGAGGTTGAGAATGCTCTTACCGTTGACGGTATTCCTGCAGAGCTTAACGTTTCCGGCGTTACTATTGACGTTGTTGATATTGCTAAGTTCGCAGTTGAAAGCTATCTCTATGCATTCGCTAACTACGTATACAACTACGGAGCAACTATCGAAGCTATCCATGCTCTTAACCCTGATGCAGAGGTTATCGTTCTCGGCGCATTCAATCCCTTCGACGGATTCGAAATCGCTCTTTCCGATGACGTTGTAATCGACGTTGATACCTATGCAGAAATCTTCGTAAGAGCTCTTGACGTTCACACTCTTGCTTATGCATTCGCTATGGATAACACCTACTACGTATACGTTGGCGGTGTTGAGACCGTTGCTGAGGCAGACGGCGTAGTAAGCATCTTCGATTTCATCGGTATTGATTCTGAGAACAACACTCTCAGCTTCAACGGTGAGGCTCTTGATGCAAGCGAGGCTGGTCACGCATACATTGCAGAGCAGATTATCGCAGCTCTTAATGCTGAGGTTGAAGTAGTTCCTCCTTGCCAGCACGTATATGACGACTGTCTTGATGCTACATGTAACATCTGTGGCGAAGAGCGCGAGATCACAGGTCACGTATTTGACAGCTGCGAAGATACCGAGTGTAACGTATGTGGCTTCGTTCGTGAGGCTCAGGAGCACGCATTCTCCGGTTGTACCGACCCCACTTGTTACAAGTGTCCTTACGTTCGTGAGGCAGGCGCTCACACCTACGACAACTGTCTTGATGCTGAGTGTAACGTTTGTGGATACAAGCGCGTTGCAGCTCACACCTATGCAGATGTATGTTCTGAGAAGTGTCTCCTTTGCGACCACACTCGTGTAACCAAGCACACCTTCGGTGAGTGGAAGCTTACCAAGGAAGCAACCAGAAAGGTTGACGGCGAGGAACAGCGCGTATGCTCTGTTTGTGGTAAGATTGAGACTCGTCCTGTAGCCTTCGTTGGTCTTGGCGGCGGTGCTATTGCAGGTATCGTTTCCGGTTCCACCGTTGTTGCAGGTGCAGGCGGATTCTCCGTATTCTGGTTCGTAGTTAAGAAGAAGTCCTTCACCGACCTTGTTGGAGCAGTTAAGGCTCTCACCAAGAAGGGTGTTCAGTAATTCTGAATAATTACAAACAAATATAAACAATCAAAGGCGCAGGGATTATCCCTGCGCCTTTTTTATATCCTTGCGCTACGTCTTTTTATATCCTTGCGCTACGTCTTTTTATATCCTTGCGCTACGTCTTTTTATATCCTTGTGCTACGTCTTTTTATATCCTTGCGCTACGTCTTTTTATATCCTTGTGCTACGTCTTTTTATATCCTTGCGCTGCGCCTTTTTATATCCT
>JAZQWA010000117.1:0-19029 GCA_045632065.1 Eubacteriales bacterium
CGCGATTGACGTCAGCCCTACCAAAAAAAAGGACAACCTGATAGGCTTCACGACTGATATAAGAAACGAGGACGAGCTTTGTCGGGTGGCAGATAAAATCAAGTCCGACGGTGTCACTCTCGAAGCAATAATCAACGTGGCGGGAATTCACGCTATGACATCCTTGGTTGAGGGCGACTTTGAAAGAATAAAAAGGCTGATGGATATAAACCTCTGCGGCACAATGCTGGTAAACAAGGTCTTCCACCCCCTGCTCACCAAAAAGGGACGCGTAATTATCGTAACAAGCGAGGTAGGAACATTTGCTCCTATGCCGTTTAACGGGCTTTACACAGTATCAAAGAACGCCCTTGAGTCCTACGCGCAGGCTCTGCGTCAGGAGCTCAATCTCATTGGTCAAAAGGTTATTACCATACGCCCCGGCGCAATTGAAACTCCCTTAAGCCGAGGCTCTGTGTCGGACACGGACAGGCTCTCAAAGGACACCAAGCTCTACAAAAAGCAGGCAGGTCGATTCTCTCTTATTGCCTCAAAATTCATGGGCACACCTATGAAAGCTGAGAAGCTGGCAGGGTTTATACACCGCGCACTTTGTGCAAAACGCCCCAGACTTTCCTACGCAAAGCATCGTAACTTCGGTCTTGTTTTGCTCAGCATTCTGCCCCTCAGATGGCAGTGCGCAATTATAAAATTGTTGCTAAATGTCTAATTTTGACAACTAAACATTACTTTTTACATAAAACGAAAGGAACTTCTCTCATGAACAACAAGAAGCTCAACATTATTCCCGCGCCCAAAAACATAGTTATAAAAGATGGTGCGTTCTCCTTTGCTACAATCTTTTCAAAGGAAGAATCGCTTGAAAATCAGCTCAAGTCGCTTTGCTATTTTGCAAAAAAACTTCACAACGTGACTCTTGAAATCAAGGAGGGCGGTCTTGAATTAGTAAAAAACGCCTCTCTTGCTCACGGTGAGTACAGGCTGACGGTTGACGAGGGCGGTGCGACCATTGAGGCATCCGACAATGACGGCTTTACATACGGCTGTGCGACGGTTATTCAGGCGGCAGAGGTCTGTGACGCAAACCTTTCTCTTCCCTGCCTTGAAATCTCTGACAAGCCCGACTGCGATTACAGAGCCCTCATGGTAGACCTTGCGAGAAAGTGGCATCCCTTTAACACTCTGCTTCGCTACACCGACCTCTGCTATCTTTACAAGATAAAATTCCTTCATCTTCACTTTACAGACAGCCCTATCTACTCTCTGCCCAGCGAGAAATTCCCCAAAATTCCCTCGCTTGAGAAGCATTACACAAGAGAGCAGATTGCCGAGCTTAACGAGTATGCAAGAGAGAGAAATATTGAAATTATTCCCGAGTTTGACGTACCGGGACATGCAAAGCCCATTGTTGCGGCTTACCCCGAGCTCTTTGCAAACATTCCCACAGGCGTTGAGGATGATGAGGAGTTTGCGCTCTTCTTTGCAGACATCAAGCAGAACGTAATCTGCGTAGGTAAAGAGGGTGTTATGGACTCGCTTAGAGTAATGGCAAAAGAAATTGCCGATATGTTCCCCTACTCCCGTTATCTGCACATTGGCGGCGACGAGGCCAACATCGGTGAGTGGAAAAACTGCCGTGTTTGTCAGGAATATATGGAGAAGAACGGCATTGACGGCGCACGTCCTCTCTACACTCATTTCATCAAGAAAATGACCGATATTGTGCTTGAAATCGGAAAGACTCCTATCGTTTGGGAGGGCTTCCCCCGCGAGGGCAGCGAGGAAATCTCACGCGACGTTATCGTTACCGCATGGGAGTCCTACTATCACCTTGCTCCCGAGCTTATCGAGGAGGGCTTCAACATTACCAACTCCTCCTGGGAGCCTCTCTACTGCGTTCCTAAGGGTGTTAAGCAGTTCCTGCCCGAGGGACGTTGGTATCCCGACGAGGTTCTCGACTGGAACATCTACACATGGAAGAACTGGAACAAGAAAACCGCCGCATACGAGAAGCCTATTGTAGTTGAGCCTACAAATCAGGTGCTGGGCGCAACCTTCTGCGCTTGGGAGGACGATTACGACGGCGAGGTTCAGCCTGTAAAGGAAAACCTCGCTGCTATGAGCGAGAAGACATGGAACGTAAATTCCACAGTAAGCAAGGAGGAGTTTGCTATCTCTCTTGAGAAGCTTCTTACCATGGCTGATAAGCTCATGCACTGATATAGGGGCGCTCCGACGGAGCGGTAAAATCCGAAGATTTGCATATTGTAATTTTTTTGAGCTTATCTTAATAAAAATAGCGAAGATACCAAAGATTGTGCGGTATCTTCGCCTTTTTTTATATTTCATTATATATTTTTTCTGCGATTTCTACGATTTTTTCCGCCTCTGTCTGCTTTGCGGTATTAAGCGGCTTTTTCTTTGGCATTCCCCATATGTCAAAGAGCTTAGGCCCTACCCATTCATTCTTGTTACAGGTGTTGAAGAGTGCGTATATTACCGACAGGCTCGCCTTTTTCGGATGCATGAAGATTATCTTCATGGGATGCTTAATAAGGGCAAAAATCAGCTTTGGATAATGGGCGGTGATGCCTGTAAAGGTGATGCCCGGGTGGGCTATTGCGATAGAGTTATCCTCTGCCAAGTCAAATAATGAATATGTAAGATAACGCTTGGCATTGCCGTAAACGAGGCTCGCCTTCTTGCGAGTGGCAAAGTCAATGTCAGCGGTGTCAATCTTCGAATAATTGTGAGCAATACTGCCAACGGCAATAACCTTGCCGCCTCTTTCCTTTATCATAGGCAAAAGACGTCTTGCAAGGTAGTATGGCGAGATAAAGTTAATCTGATAGACGTTGTCGTAGCCCGTGTCACAGGTGCATCTCGGTATGCTATACGCACCTGCGTTTAAAATGAGGTAGTCTATGCCTATTTTGAGAAGCTCGTCTGCGGCATTTTTTACAGTCGCCATATCGGTCATATCAGCGGTGACGTGGCGAATTATTGCGTCGGGATATTTCGCCCTCAGCTCCTCGGCGAGAGCCTGTGACTTCATCAGATTTCTGTCCACAAGAACAAGCGATGACGAAATGGCGCATAGGTGGAAGCATAATTCCCTACCGAGACCTCCTGTTGAGCCGCTTATGGCTACCGTTTTGCCTACCAAGGATTTTGTATTTTTATCAAGCCATTTAGTTATGTTCATATCATTTTTCCTAAATTTTTCGAGGTTATTTTATTTGATTTTACCACAAAAATCGACTTTATTCAATAACATCTGTAAATTTTCTTGATTTTGCCAAAAAAAAGTAGTATAATTAACCTACCAAATTTTATGGAGGCTATTATGAAAAGAATTCTGTCTTTATTATTAGTTCTCGCTATTACTATTTCAATGCTTACATCTTGCTCTATTGTAGATAATATTTTGGGCAAGAACGACAACACCGAGAGCGAAACTGAGGTTCAGGGATACCGCTATAAAAGCTTTACCGCTAAGGAAAAAAACGCTATTACACAGCTTATAGGTGAGACTATTCCCTTTGCTCCCTGCGACAAATATTACTTCGAGGGCGTAAAGTCCAAGGACGATTTCAGCGAGGGAATCAATTATTATACCGTAGGCAACACCGAGGAGGATTTCCTTGCATACGTTGCATTGTTCTCTGATTATCAGCTCACCGACACATACGAGGACAACTATGGTGACACCAGATACACCTATAAAAAGGGACGTATAGTGGTTGATTTGTCCTACTATCATTACGACAATGCCTATTACATAGACGTCGTTATTTATCCTCTTGCTCCAGAGGGCGATAATAACACAGGCGATAACGGCAATACCGGCGACAACGGCAACACAGGCGACAACGGCAACACAGGCGACAATGGCAACACAGGCGACAACGGCAATACAGGCGACAACGGCAATACAGGCGACAACGGCAACACAGGAAATACCGAAACAGGCTACCGTGTGCTTGATTTTACCAAGGCAAAGGACGTAAAAGATGTTACCGACCAGGGATATTATCTTGACGGCTGTCCCTCGACAGGCTCGCCCAAGGTGCTTGTAATTCCCGTACAGTTCAGCGACGCTCCTGCTGAAAACGGATATCACGATTTAGACAAGCTTGAGCTTGCATTTAACGGCAGCGGCAATGACACCGACTACTACTCTGTTGACGAATATTACTATATTTCGAGCTACGGCAAGCTTGACCTCGAGATTACCGTGCTTGACGAGTGGTTTATGCCCTCTAACACCAGCACTTATTATAAAGAAGCCAAGAGCGACGACGAATACGAGGACGCCATCGGCGACCAGATGATTTTGGACGAGGCGCTGGCTTATCTTGAATCCAGAATGGATCTTTCCGAGTTTGACTCTGACGGAAACAATATCATTGATGCCGTTGTTATGGTTAACACACTTGATGTTGGCGAGGACGATTTCAACTGGGCTTACAGATATTGGAACTACTACGTTGATGACCAGGGCTATTACTACGAATATGACGGAGTAAGCGCAAACGATTACATCTGGATGTCATACAGCTTCCTTCACGAGTCCGAAGACTTCGGTGGAAATGCTGATTACTCCGACACAAGCGTAATGAACACCTACACCTTTATTCATGAGTTTGCGCACGTGCTTGGAGCTGACGATTACTACGACACGGCTTATATTGAGCACCCCCTCGGCGGTTACGATATGATGGATTCTGAAACCGCAGACCACAGCGCATTTACAAAGTTCAACTACGGTTGGATTACCTCTTCAAGACTTGTGAATACCACCTCAAGCGTAACGCTTACCCTTGAGGACTTCTCGAAAAACGGCGATACAATTATTATTGCAAACAACTTCAGCGACGACCTCGGCGCATACCAGGAGTATTACGTTGTGGTTTATTACACCAATAACGGCTTAAACTCGGGCGATTACGGACTGTTTGACGAAGAGGGTATTGTCGTTTACCACATCAATGCCGAGCTTTATACAGAGGTTTACGAGGGCGAGACGTATATTGACATTAAGAACAATAACACCAACTCCTCAAACGAATACGGCTCGGAGAATAATCTCGTTGAGTTTGTAAAAAGCTCCTCTGGTGATTACGTATATGGCGCAGGCGACAAGCTTCCCAACGTAACCGATGACAATGGAGATGCTCTCGGTTACACCTTCACCATTGTATCTATCGGTGAAAACGAGGCGACAATTACGTTTACAAAGAAATAAAAATAATGGCTGGGAAACCAGCCATTATTTTTTATCCTAAAAGCGTATCCATTGCAAGCATCAGCACAAAGCCGATTATAAGAGCATAGGTTGCTCCACGCTGATTTTCATGGTGAGTCTCGGGTATCATCTCATCGCTGATAATATAAAGCATTGTACCGCCTGCAAAGGCGAGAGCAAAGGGCAAAACAACTGTTGCAATGCTTACCGCAAAGTATCCGAGAAGTGTACCTAAAATTTCTACAAAGCCTGTGAGTAAGGCAATTAGCAGCGTGCGTTTTTTTGACACTCCAGCAGCCAGCATAGGCCCTATAATAACCATTCCTTCGGGAATGTTCTGCAACGCAATACCGCCTGCAATTACAAGCGCTCCTGCGGTGTTGTCAGAGCCGAATCCAACGCCTGCGGCAATACCCTCGGGAAGATTGTGTATTGCAATTGCAAGTACAAAAAGAAGAATTTTTCCAACGTCCTTATTATCGTGGTTTTCTATATCCGCTCCTGCAAGTCTATGCAGGTGAGGAACGATTTTATCAGTTAGATTTAAGCACAATGCTCCAGCAAATATTCCAAGTACGGCAACCACTATACCAACTAAAGTACCAAACGACTCTATACCGTGACCGACAGAGGGCTCAATAAGTCCGAACACCGCTGCGGCAAGCATAACGCCTGCGGCAAAGGATAAAACAAGGTCGGAAAACCTATGTGTAATGTCCTTAAAGGCAAAGCCAAGCAGTGCGCCCACGGCTGTTGCGCCGCCAACGCCAACCGCCGTTAATAGTACTAATCCAATTCCATCAATCATTGATTTTTTCCTTTAAAACATTGAGTATGTAAATGTCACTTTACATTTGTGGTCAAATTGAGGCAATAAATCTGTTGAAAGCTTCAAGCCCTGCGGAATCTCTTTTGAACACTCCTGCGTCAATAAGAACCTTTGAGAACACCTCACCAATTTCATCCTCAAGTATTTTGCGAGCGTTACTTTCTGAGAATTCGGGATGCCTTTTAAGTACGTCTTCTGCCCACTCTGCATGCTTCGCAAGGGTTTCAGAAGCGGTCAAATCCTCGCCTTGAAGCATCGCTTTTTCAAGCTGAACAATCTCCTCTGCAAGTCTTGCGGGAAGAACTGCAAGTCCCATTACCTCGATAAGTCCGATGTTTTCCTTCTTGATATGGTGAAGCGAGGGGCCTGGGTGGAAGAGGCCGAGAGGTCTTTGCTCTGTTGTAATATTGTTACGGAGAACAAGGTCGCAGGTGTATTCTGCGCCTGATTTACGCGCAATAGGTGTAATTGTGCTATGAGGAGTGCCGTCAGTTTCAGCAAAAATCATCGCCGAGGGGTCGGAATATGCACGCCATGCGCGAAGAACTCTGTCACAACACTCAGCAAGCTCCGTCTTATCAGCAGAGGCAAGACGAATTACCGACATAGGCCATTTTACAATGCCTGCCTTAACGTTTTCGAAGCCTGAAATCTTAAATTCCTGCTCTATTGGCGCCTTTTCCATTGCGAATGTATATTTTCCGCCCTGGAAATGCTCATGAGAGAGAATTGAACCGCCTACGATAGGCAAATCAGCGTTTGAGCCAATAAAATAATGAGGTAAAAACTCCACAATATCAAAGAGCTTGCCAAACACAGCCTTATCTATCTGCATAGGGATATGCTTCGAGTTGAAGGCAATGCAATGCTCGTTGTAATAGCCGTAGGGAGAATACTGAAGTCCCCATTTTTCACCGTTTACGGTGATGGGAATGGGACAGAGATTCTGTCTTGCGGGATGATTCTGATGGCCTGCGAAGCCTGCGTTCTCCATACAAAGCTGGCACTTGGGATAGCTGCTCGCCTTCTGTGTCTTGGCTGCCGCAATGTCGCGAGGGTCCTTCTCGGGCTTGGAACGATTGATAGTAATATCCAGCGTTCCGTATTCCGACTCATAAGTCCACTTCATATCCTTGGCAATTCTGCTTGCTCTGACGTAGTTTACGTCCTGGCTGAAGTCAAAATACCACTTTGTCGCAGCCTCGGGCGATTTTTCATATTCAGATTTGAATTTCGTCAGAATTTCTCTCGGCATAGGCATCAGAATTCCCATTATTTTTGTATCAAACAAGTCACGGGAGTTGGTTGTATCAGCAATAATTCCCTGCCCGATTGCATATTCAATTATGGGAAGAAGAAGGTCGTCAATAGCCTCGTCTGCATAGACTGCATCGTTGTCCTGCCAATCGCCAAGAGAAAGAACGTCGATAAGTCTGTTGCGAACCACGTAGACGTCATCCTCTGTTATAAGCTCCTTTTTAATTCCGTAGCCAATAAGCTTGTTTATCGCTTGAAAAATCATATTATACCCCTATGATGCTTAATTTTATTCATATTCATTATAACAAATATATTCTTACATTTCAATACGTTTACACAAAAAACCGCCTTTTTACAGGCGGTTTTATCGCTTATGGACGCTTTATAGTAAGATTCAACACGAGCGCCACGCTTGCCAAGGAAAGAAGCAGAATAAATGGTACTACGTATCCCTGGGTCGCTGTTTGCAAGCTGCTACATGCCGTTGCCACAAAGGATGCGCACATCAGATTAAGATTTATAACGCCCAGATTGGATGCAAAATTCTTACGTCCGTAGAAGGCGGATACAAAGGCTGATGCGATTGTAGGAGATGAGCCGTATGAGAGTCCTGTAAGGCAAAGTCCTACGATGCAAAGTCCAAGAGAGCCGATGCTTACTGCAAGAAGGGTAACCGCCGCAGAGAGAATTGTCAAAACGTTTGCGGCAATCATAGTAAATCTACGTCCCATATAGTCAAAAACTGCGCCTGTAATAATTCTGCCAAGTCCGTTGCAAACCGAAAGAACGCCAACAAGAGTTGTGGCGAGCGCCGCTTCTGCTCCAACAGAGAGTGCAAGACCTCTTGCGAAGCTTATAACCGAGCTGCCCACTGCGGTAATGCAGATAAGGCAAACAAATGCTCGCCAGAAGCTGAAACGCTTAATCATTTCAATGGCAGTATAGTCCTTCTCCTCGAAGTCCTCGCTGAATGCCTTTGCTTTCTTTTTCGCTTCAGGCAAGGCATACTCTGCGGTAGGCTTTTTAAGAATAAATGCAGATGCAAAAACAACTACTGCAAGGCAGATACCTATAACAACAAGCGTTTTGCGCCAGCCGAAGCCATCAAGCGCATAAAGCTTGCTTGCGAGATTGCCAAGAATAAGGCTGCTTAAACCGAAGCCCATCATGAGCGCGCCTGAGGAAAGTCCCTTTTTATCGGGGAACCAGGCATTTACGGTGGAAATGATGGCGATATAGGCAATACCTATGCCAAGTCCACCAAGAAGCGCGTAGGTAAGATAAAGAACCAATACGCTGGACTGAACGACCAATCCGCTAAGGGCAATTCCTGCTCCAGCGAGAATAGCGGCAATGGCAATGGTAGGCTTTATACCCATAAGCCCTTCAAGCTTACTGGTAATAAGTCCGCCAAGGCAAAAGAAGCTCATTGTAAATGTGAAATTAAGCGCAAGGGAGTCGTTATCAAAGCCCAAAACCTCTTTAAAAGGTACGTTTAATATAGACCAGGCGTATATAATGCCCGCAAAAAGCATTGTAAATACACCCACCGCCAGCATAAGCCAGCGAATGTTACTGTTTTTCGTCGATTTCATTATTAACCTCGTTATTTTTTTTGAACATTATATCATATTGCGTCGTATTTGTCAAGTTCAATTAGCAAATCAACCAATAACTATTAATCAAGAATACAAAAGGAGTATGCCAAAAAAGTCATACTCCTTTTATCACTTAGCCAACAAGGCAAGTAAAATTGTTAATTAAATGGGTTTGTTATAAAAAGTTGTATACCAAACGGCAGAAAGAATGATTGCCGTAGCAAGAAAGACCAATCCAACAATCAAAACAGCCGGATTATTCATATCCCTTTTTCCCTCGAGCTTTCGCTCACGGTACTGATGGTAGGTCTCGTGCCTTGTTCTACCCATAGGTACAAAGAAGAGGACTACATTTCTTAAAACAAATCCAATTCCAAGCAAGGCTCCCTCACTGCTTATATACATCATTCCTGCATACATTGACAACAGTATTCCAGAAACAAAGAATCCATCCGATAAAATCTGAATATTTACTCCGACGTCATCAGTGAAAAACCCCTTGACCCAGAAAACTATAAACGTAATCAGAGAGGCGATACCAAAGCATATAAGGCAATCTCTTAGCAACTCTTTCTTTTCGGGTTTCAATACTTTTTTAACCTTCCGTTTCTAACATTTTCTTATAATTCTCTTCCTCGGCATCGTTACAGAAAACGAAGTGACCGGGAGTAATCTCACGCAAAGAAGGACCATTCACTGAATAATCATGCTCGGCAAGAGGATTATAAGTAATTCTCGTACGCTTCTTCTCAAAAATGGGGTCAGGAAGAGGAATTGCAGAAAGCAAGGATCTGGTGTACGGATGCAAGGGATGCTTAAACAACTCATCCGAACTTGCAAGCTCAACCATCTTACCAAAGTACATTACACCTATTCTGTCAGAGAAGTATTTAACAACCGACAAGTCGTGAGCAATAAAGAGAATGGTAAGTCCCATACGCTCTTTAAGATCGTTAAGAAGGTTAATAACCTGCGCCTGAATTGATACGTCAAGCGCCGAGATAGGCTCGTCGGCAATAATCATTTCAGGCTGCATAACAACCGCTCTCGCTATACCAATTCTCTGACGCTGACCACCGGAGAATTCGTGAGGATAACGGTCTGCGTGTTCACGAACAAGACCTACTGTCTCGAGAATATCATATACCTTTTCGTTAATATATTCCTTGTCTGTAATACCGTTAATAATCAAGCCCTCGGCAATGATATCACGAACGGTCATACGGGGATCAAGAGAAGCGATAGGATCCTGGAAGATCATCTGAATCTGTGTGATCAATCTGCTCTTCTTTGCTGCACGACACTTAGTCTTATACTCTTTTTTCAAAGTATTGATTTCAGCGTCAGATGCGGCGTTACGGATTTTTTCCTCATATTCCGCGTCAAGAGCTTTTAACAAGCTATCTGCAAACTGCTTATCTACCGCCCTATTATCGGTTTTAGCTTCATGAAGCAAACCGATGTTCTTGTCAACAAAATCATTAAGATCTTCGCAGATTTTGTCGATTTCAGCACTGATCTCAGCCTTTTCGCTCTCGCTCTCAACCTTCTTTTTGCGAAGAATTTTTATCTTATTTTCAGCCTCATTACGCGCCTGTCTGATAGCAGCGCTATATGAACGTGTGCCTGTTCTGATTCTCTGTCCCTTGAAGTAAACGTTACCGCCTGTAATATCGTAAAGACCGATAATCGAACGACCAGTGGTGGTTTTACCACATCCGGACTCGCCAACGAGACCAAAAACCTCACCTTTCTTAATGTCAAAGGAAACCTTATCAACAGCCTTCAGCGGACCGAAGTGCTGGGAAAGCTCTTCAACCTTAAGAAGAACCTCGCCGGGAGCAACCTCGGCAATAGGGGTGTGTTCTTTCTTTTCGTGATCAAGGTAGAACTTGCGCTGAATAAGCACATTGGTAACAATATATCTTGCAACCAAAAGAGCAACGAACAAAACAGCAAGAACGATCATTAACGCAATGGGAGTTTTGTTTGAATCGAACTGACTAAATAAAGCTGCGCAATCTATGAAGAGTGCAACAAACCACGCGCCAAGCAAGCATGCAAGCAGGTCGAGAAGTTCACGAATTCTGCGTATCTTAGCTTTTTCAGCATTATTTGTGTTAGAATTATTCATCATTCTGCGCCTCCTTTGCATTCATTCTATCAATACGATCCTTGATTATCTTGGGCATCTCAACCTTGGGAGCATTGGGATGCAAGAGCCAAGTTGCTGCCGAGTGTGTGGGAGACATTTCAAACATAGGCGGCTGGAGCTCGAAATCAATCTCAAGCGCGTATTTGTTTCTCGCCGCGAATGCGTCACCCTCGGGAGGATAAATCATATTAGGAGGTGTACCTGGAATAGACTCAAGCTTCTCCTCGGTGTCAAGGTCGGGCATAGAGGAAAGAAGCGCCCATGTATAAGGATGTGCGGGCTCATAGAAGATTTCCTCTGCCGTACCATACTCAACGATTTTACCTGCATACATAACGGCAATTCTGTCTGCCATATTAGCAACAACGCCAAGATCGTGAGTGATGAAAATAATAGAAAGATTACGCTCTTTCTTAAGCTTGTTAATAAGCTCGAGAATCTGTGACTGAATAGTAACGTCAAGCGCTGTGGTAGGCTCGTCACAAATAAGAATGTCGGGGTTAGCAGAAAGAGCGATAGCAATTACTATTCTCTGTCTCATACCGCCAGAGAACTCGAAGGGATACTGTCTGTAACGAGTTCTGGGCTCGGGAATACCAACCTCCTCCATAAGCTTGATAGCC
This sequence comes from Eubacteriales bacterium, assembly GCA_045632065.1. Taxonomy (GTDB): domain Bacteria; phylum Bacillota; class Clostridia; order Oscillospirales; family CAG-272; genus UBA1740. The sequence goes on from JAZQWA010000117.1 coordinate 11,714, forward strand.
TTTTCCTTAGCTATACGGGGAGTAAGCTTATAAACAACCTGTGACGCCTTTTCCTTAAGGTAGTCGATAATCTCAATGCAACGCTTGTCAATATCAACATTCGCCTCGTTTTCAATGTCTGCCTTAAACTTATTTAATACTCTGTTAATAAGAATAACGATAACTTCAATCTGCTTTTGGGGATCTACAATAGACTTAGGCGCGATTTTCCAATCCACCTTTTTACCCTTAGCAAGCAGAGCGTCTCTCTTTGCAGTCTGACGAGCAAAGCGCTCCTCTTCCTTGGGGTTGTTCTTGATATAGAAGAAGTACTTCTCTACCTCTCTCTTCAACGCATCACCAAAGGTATAAGCAATGTTATCCTTAAGAACCGCAAGAGGATCAACAGATGCAAGAACTGCATCCTTAAGCTGCTTGCAGAGAGCCATAGCATCCTGCTGAGTAAACTCTGAAGCGGTGAAGAACTCAATAGCCTTCTGCAATTCTTCAATAGCAGCGACCTTGTTGTTGTGAGTTTCGTTCATCGAATACTTTACTGCAGCCTTTTCGAGCTCAATAAATGAGTTCATAAAATCTTCCTGAAGGACGTTCAAAGCAAGCTCGTTTGCCTCCTCGGCAGGCATTGCACTAAGATTCACATCGGGATTCTTATAAACATAATATCCAATACGGAAGAAGTTGTACTGAGGCTGTGCAATCATTTCCTCAGCGGTTGCCTTGATCTGTTCAAACACGCTTACGGTTTCATTGGAGGAAAGCTTCTTTGTAGCTCTCATAGTTACAACTCTCTTCACCAAATCAACTACCGACACCTTTGCTTTCTCAATGCGTTTAACATCGTCAAGAGCAACAAAATGCGCCTTCAAAACATCCGTATACTTGGCTGAAAAATACTTGTCATCGGCAGCCTTAAGCTTGCGCTGTACAAGCTTGATTGTAGAAACAACATCTATCTTCTGATTCTTTTCTGCAAGGAACAAGAAATCCTCTATTATCGCAATAAGCTCCTGTGCGGAGGTATACGAAAGGTTATAGCTGTTTTCAAGTTTGTTTGCGCAAATACAGAAGTTGTCAAAGGTCTTGATATATTCATCAATTTTCTTTTCAGACTCTGCGTTACCGTCAGCAGATAATGCCTTCTTCATGATAACAGACATTACCTTAAGCTTTTTATTAAATGCCTCGCGGCCTTCCTTGCGGTTAGCCTTATTCTTAAGAAGCATTGCCTCGGTAATCTGCTTACCAATTCTCATAATTGGGTTAAGCGATGAAAGGGGGTCCTGGAAGATCATAGCGATTTTATCACCACGAAGCTTATGCATCTCCTCCTCAGGAATACGCATAAGATCCTGACCCTCGTACAGAATCTCTCCGCCCTCGTGAATAGAGTTTACAGCGGAAATACCCATAATGGCCTTGGAGGTAACTGACTTACCGGATCCGGACTCACCAACTATGGCAAGTGTTTCACCCTTGTAAAGATCAAAGGAAATGTCACGTACCGCCTGTACCTTACCTGCATCTGTACGGAATGATATTCTTAAATCATTAACTGATAATCTAACTTCTCTATTCATAATTACTCCTCCGAACCTCTGAGTGATGGGTTGAATGCATCACGCAAGCCGTTACCGAACAGGTTGAAGCTGAGCATCAACAGACACAAGAACAAGCAGGGGAACAATGCAACGTAGGGAGCGTTTGCAACGATAGACGCCTGTCCTGCAGCAATAAGAGTACCTACGCTGGTAATATTACCTGCTTCAAGGTTGATAATTCCAAGATAAGAAAGGCTTGTCTCGGAGTAGATCATTGAAGGAATGATCAGAGCACAACCGGTTACTATAGTACCAAGACCGTTGGGGAAGATGTGCTTGAACATAACTCTACGGTCTGTTGCACCGAGAGTCCTTGCCGCAAGAACGTACTCCTGGTTCTTAAATCTATAGAACTGCATACGCGTGGTACCTGCCATGCCTATCCATCCCGTCGCAAAGAACGAAATAAACAGAACTATCGCCTGACTCGTTGAACCCATGTGGTATTTCAACAGTGTAATAACAATTATAGTGGGTACTGAACCGAGAATATCGGTAAATCTCTCCATAAAGAGGTCAATTTTGCCACCGAAGTAGCCGGCAATAGATCCCCAGATAACACCTACTACAAAGTTAAATACCGCTACAATAACAGCAAAGATAAATGAGAATCTTGCGCCGTATGCAAGGCATGCAAAGACATCCTTACCTGTGGAGGTAGTACCAAACCAGAAATTAGGCTCTGTAATGCCGTCCTTAAGCACCTGGGTGTGCTGATAAATATAGTACTCGTAGTACTCTGCTCTTACCTCTACACCACCGTCAACTCGTCTGCCGTATGCGTAATAGTAAGTCTCACCGTTTTCGGTAATACCGTCCTCTCCCTCAATTCTAAGAGAGTTGTAATCTGCCGCAAGAGTAGGCTTTTCATCAGCCTTGTACATCCAGTAGTTAGGAACAATCTCACCGTCAGCGTTAAGCTTAGGGCGAATGGTGGACGCCTTGGGATTTTCGGTTACGTAGTATATATTTGCGTCGTACTTATTCTTTTCCAGGGTAGGTCTGTCAGCAAACTTAACGGTAGGATAAAGGACCTGTCTACCTGTTTCATTCTGATATCTCTGAATATCAGCGTATTCCTCAAGGGTAATAATTTTATACTTACCGAAACCAACGCCATAAAGAGGATTATAACGATACTTATATACAGATCCGTCAGAATTCAAGGTGTACTCGCCACGCTTAATAACGTCTCTGCCAGTCTCAGCTACGATTGCAATGTCCTTAAGGTAGGATATTTGGCCAACCTCCTTCACTCTGCAACCGTCCCAGAAATCAATACCGCTTTTTTCAAACAGAGCAATCTTGGGGGGAAGGTGTCCATATACCTGATCGTAATACGCAGGTACGAAAGGTGTGAAGAAAGGAGCGAAAATCGAGAACAGAACAAGCAAGATAACTACGACACCGCCAACAACCGCGCCCTTGTTCTTTGCAAAGCGGCGATAAGCGCCCTGAAAATAACTTATGGGCTTAGTCTCAAACTTACTATCGTGCTTAAGGTCTGATTTTTCCGCAAATCTGAACTTTTCAACGGGGATATTTTTAATATTATTCATTTCCATTATTACTTAGCCCCCATTCTGATTCTCGGATCAATAAATCCATAGCTAATATCGATTACGATTCCTGCGGTTAATCCAACCAGCGTATAGAAGCCCGACAAGAGCATGAAGAAATCGTAATCCTGGAAGTTGATGGAGTTAAGGTAAAGTCCTCCAACACCGTTAATTGCAAACATTTTCTCAATGATAAGAGATCCCGAAAGAACCGAGACGAACTCACTAAGGATCGAGGGGAAGATAACTACCATTGAGTTACGCATAGCGTGTCTGAAAATAGCCTGTCCTTTGGTCAAACCCTTTGTTCTTGCAAGAAGCATAAACTCACCTGTAAGAACCTCGGAAAGCTCCGCTCTTGTATAACGTGCGTATCCTGCAATAGAGCTAAGACAGAGAGCAAATACTGCCGGAAGCATGGAATGGAATACTTCCCATGTGAAGTAGTTATCGCTGGTTGACATTGTAAGTGGGAACCAGTCAAGCTTGAAGCAGAACACGTACTGGATCATAAGCGCAAGTATAATGGAGGGCACGGATATCAACAAAATAACGAAGATGTTGATAAGCTGGTCCTGCCACTTATTCTTTTTAAGCGCAGCCAAAATACCCAAACCGAGACCAATAGGTACACCGATTAAGGTGGAATAGATATTTATGAGAATTGTGGGAGGAAGGTGACTAACAAATACGTCCCAAATGTTCATATTCATATACTCACCGTAGGTGGTAGCAATACCAAAATCGCCCGCTGTAACGACTTTCTTAATGTAGTTTCCTAACTGAATAAGAATCGGCACGCGGTCGTAGGTATATACGCCGTTTGCTCCCTCTTGCACGTTGGTTATCCAACCTCTGCCCTCCAGAGTCTTATAAATGATATCCGGGTCCTGTCCGGGAAGAACGTTAACCGGAATAGGCAAAAGTTTGATAAGTGTAAAACACATCGTGAAAATGATAGCGAATGTGAACAGCATCAAAAGTAGACGCTTGCACACATATTTAAACATATACATAGGTTTTACTCCTCTGTTTTGTTGCTTTCAAATTTAAGGCTTTAGGCCTCATAGCACCCACGTGGTGCAGAAAAACAGAATCTACAAGGCCTCTGCGTACACTGAAGCTGTACGCCGCAAATCGAACTGTTTTTAGGTTTTAAACGCTAAAGCGTTTTTTTTAATAGATTTTGCATTATTCTTCAAAAAAATAACACTAAAATTGGCATTTTTCCACTTTTTTTACGATATTTTTTGCAGGGGTGTGTTTATATTATACCCTTATAATGCGCAAATCAGCGGTGAGCGCTTTGAGGGCTCACCGCCATTTGCTTATATCAAGTAATCTTTAATAATTCTTTAGAAATTACTCGGTCTTCTTGTACTCAGAAGAAAGGTCAGTGTTGTAGTAGCAAACATAGTTTACATACTCTGCCCACTCTGCATCGTTGTACTTAACAACCATGTATCTGATGCCGCCGAAGCCCATAAAGGTGTTGTAGCTATCAGAGAAGTTGTCAAACTTAGCACCAAGGAAGGATCCGCCTGCGTCAGCGATAAGCATTACGGAGCGAGACTCCTTAATAACTGCCTCTTCAAGAGCAGAGAGGATCATAAGTCTTGCTTCGTTAGGAGCAAAGCCTGCATCCCAGTTGTACTGTACGGGAGCCTCGTTCTCAGCTGCAAGGCCGTTAAGGCAGTAGTACCAGTTCTGGATAGACATGGTGATGGTCTCGCCAGCACCTGCATAATCACCTGCAGGCATGGTAAGAGTCATGTCAATTACAGAAGTATCCCAGTACTCGTGGTAGTTAAGGCTATCATCAGGGTTAACGAATGCGCCGATGATATCGAAGGGGTTGAATGCGTTACCGGAGAAGCCGTAGCCGAAACCGATCTGAGTCTTACCGGAACGGAATGCCTCAGCCCACTTAGAACCAGCGGAAGCGTCGAACTTAACCTCGATCTTGCCCTGAAGAGCGGTACCCTCTACGAGAGTGTCAACAACACCCTGGAGGTAGGTAGCTCTGAATCTCTGCTGAGCAGAGTCAGAAGAAGAACCGTATACAAGAGTAATGTTCTTGGAAGAGTCGTAACCGTATTTATCAGCATTAGCAGTAAGCTCAGCGATAGCTGCAGCCATCTTTTCCTTAGCGAGAGTAAGGTTGTAACCGGTAAGGGTCTCATAAGCCTCGTCAAGAGTCATGCCAGCAAGATCGTTGATGGACCACTTGCCATCTGCGGACTGGGTATAACCGTAAGCGCGAAGGATACCCTCCTTAGCCTGAACGGAGTTACGATACTTACCACCGTCAGCAAGGTTAGCTGCGCCCTCGATGTCGTAGTAGTATGCTACGTTTACAAGACCGAAGCAAGGAGTAGTAGTACCGGGCCAGATCTTCTCAATAACGTCGCTTCTGTTAAGACCGAGGTTAAGAGCCTGTCTGAAGTCTGCGATTGCAAGGATACCGTTGTTGTTTTCGCTCTTCTTAAGTGTTTCAAGATCGCTGAAGAGCTGCATACCGAAGGTACCGGTAGAGCCCTCAGAGTAAGAAACGTACTTAGAATCCAAGTATTCATTTACGTTGAATGTGTAAAGAGCAGAATCATCGTACTCACCCTTAAGGAAGCCCATCCACTGAGTCTCCTGGCTTTCAATCTTACGGCAGTTGATAGCGGTGATGTTGTACTGATTCTTGTACTCTTCCATGTTCCAACCGAACCAATTGGGGTTCTTCTCAAGTCTGTAGTGGCTTCCTGCCTCAAACTCTACGAGCTTGTAGGGGCCCCAGCTTGCAGTGGTCTCAAGAGAAGAGTTGTAGTTAGAGGTCCAAAGAGTAGCACCGGGAGCGGGAGCCTTCTTAGAAGCCTCGTACTTAGCCTGGTGAACTACAGGAAGACCAGACATGTAGTATGCCGCCCATACGGAGAGAGAGCCATCCTCGTTAAGGAAGGAGTAAGCCTTGTCAAGACAAATAACGAAAGCATTCTCGCCCTCAACCTCGTAGATACCAACAGTCTCCCAAGCTACCTCATCACCGTAACCGGAAATGTAGAAGAGAGTTTCCATGAAGAGCTCTTTCTTGGCAGCATCATCAAAGGTGCTCCAATCAAGACCGAAGGGTGCGATAGCATAACCAACGAGCTCCATGGCAACTTCCATATTTTCAGCGGTAATAGGAGTATAGCCAAATTCATTTTTATCTTCCTCGATAGCCGCCAATGCTGCAAGAGCCTTTTCAGTACCAACGTAGTCAACGATAAGCTCTTCAAGAGAATAGCCAGCAAGGGTCATTTCGAGAGATGTGGTGTTCATATAAACCTGGTTAGCTTCCATATCGAAAGAGTAATCAGGAGTCTCGCCATCACCGTAAGCGGGAACGATAGGTGCATAGATAGGAGCGCCAGAGAAGAAGTACTCTCTGGAGTTCTTGATCTTAAGAGTATCATAATATGTGTTAGCACGCATATTCATGAAGTCAGGGTCAAGAAGCTGCTTCATAGAATAAACGAAGTCTGCTGCAGTGATAGCTGTGCCATCATCCCACTTAAGGTCGTTACGAAGAGTGATCTTCCAAGCGTAGCCGCCCTCTTCCTTCTGCTCAGCGGTATAACCCCACTTAGCATCAACAGCAGAGGTAACGTCCTCAAGCTTAGTAGCTGCATCGTAGTTAGTGGTGAATGCACCGTCTACAATACCGTCATAGTTAATAGTACCATCAGCATTGTACTTCTGATCGTTCTCAAACTTATAGTCATAAGTGAAGAATGTAGAAGTGATGTAGCTCATGATCTGAGTGTCGTTATTGTCAGCATAGGTAAATTCGTTCCAGTTGCTGGGCATAACGGACGTGGTGGTGTTGTACTCTGCCTGCTTGTCGCCAAGTTTTACACTATCAAGATCGATAGGTGTATACTGAGGACCTGTAGGACCAGGATTAACGGGATCTTTCTTACAAGAAGCAAGAACCGAGAAGCACATAAGGGCTACAAGAAGCAAAGCGATGATCTTTGTACTTTTCATGATAAAAAAGTCCTTTCAATTTTTTTATATTAGCGCGGAGCAAATATATACTTTTTAAATACCTTAAATAATATTATTATTTTTAAAAAACTTAATTCACCTCGGTAAAAAGCACCTGGGTGAAAAGTATTTTAAATAA
>JAZQWA010000118.1:0-4896 GCA_045632065.1 Eubacteriales bacterium
AGAGGCTCGCCGTTTTCGTCGGTCATATTGCGAATCTTTGCAGCAAGCTCGGAGAGGGACTCCTCAAATGCCTCGGTGGATGCCTTTCTGTCACTGCCTGCACCGGTGGAGAAGATGTTACCGTAGAAATAGTTGGACTGATTGCCGCTGTTGCCATCGGGATTGCCCCAGCTGTGATTTGAGGAGAAGAGAGGGAGACCGTCGGCAGTAGTAAGGTCAATGCTTGCGCTTGCAAAGTTGGTTGTAGCGCTTGTGCCATTGACGAGCGCCTGCTCGCAGATTTTGTTCATGGTCTTGTAGTAGGCGCGGGCAAAGTTCTCAGCTCTGCGCTTTGCATCTGCGGCAACACCGTAGTTTGCATCCTCCATCATTTCTGCTGTGATGACGAATTCCTTTGTGAACTGAATGTGCTCGATGAACTTGGAGTAGGTTTCAACAATGGTGTCCTGCTCGGCATTGTCGCCCTCCTTGGTTGCCTGGAATACGTCAAATTCGTTGCCGCCTATGATTGTTTCACCGAAGCGGGAGCTCTTTTCAACGTTGAAGAGCCAGTCGCAAATGCCACCCTTTTTGGTGAGTAGGTCGCTTTCGTGCTCGATTATCATTTTAATAGGCGTCTCGAGCTTGCCTATTGTTGCGTTGTTTAAATTGCCGGATTTAGAGTAAATTATCATTTTTTATTCTTCTTTCTTATTTCGTTACTTTTTTGTATAAATTGTAGATTTCGCTGTCGCTCATATTGCCGAAAATAGCGCGCGCCTGATTAAGCTGATGCTTTGTCATAGGCCCGTCGGGAGATTTTGCTCCCCTCGGTACGCTTGATGTAAGATGGGCTCGGTTGTCGGGCCGAGCCTCTCTCGGCGTTGTTGCAAGATATGCCTCGGATACCGACAGACCCATATCGCGAAGAGCGGCATATCTTGTGGGGTTTTTAAGCTCTGTAATGCTACTAAGCTCTGAAAGCTCGGGGAAAATTGACCTTAATTCTTCAACGTCGGAGTCAATTAAGGCTTCGATATCACCCTCGTTATCGAGCTCTGCTTCGGTGGTATCATCCGCCGTCTGCTCGGGCGCCTGCATTACTTCGCTATCAACAAATTCGTCCATATCACTGACCCCTTCTGACTCTGAGGTCACCGCCGACGGTTTTCTTAGCTTTGAGCTGCTTTTTGGGCTTATTTTTTGCATCAATTTTTTCAATTCCAACAGTAGCATAAGCATTTTTTTCCTTGTTTTTATTCATTAGTTTTCTCTCTTTCTTTTGTGTTTTCTTTTTCTACGAGAGCCTTGAAATACTCTACGTTTTCCCTTGCATAAGGGTAATGAGCTCTTTCCTGCGACTGCCAATAGCGGAGCAGGGTAGAGGGGCTTGTTTTATCGCCGAGAGTTCCCGATTCAAGATTCGAAAGATTTCTCTCCCACAGCGTCTCTCGCTGATATTCGCTTCCGCCGTTCAGGTCAACCGAGAAGAGATAGTAATCCGAGTAGCAGAATCCGCCGTACCCGTCGCTTTCAATAAAATCATGCCTGTTAAACTCCGAGAGATGAACCTCTCCAAAGGCATCCTTATAGCAAAGCGGGCGGGGCTCGTCAGAAAATGCCAGATAGTGCTGGAATACCTGACGGTATATCTCCGAATAAGCAAGATATTTCAGTCTTCTCTTTGATTCAAGACGGCTGGTTGCCTGGTTGATTTTGAGCTGAAGAGCATATCCCGACTCGGATGATGACAGATTGTCAGTACCCTGAAGAGCATCGGAAATACCAAGTATTCTTTTTGCCTGGTCGTAGAGCCTGTCGGCTTCCTTTATGTCCTGGGAAATGTCGGGGGTAGTATCAATTTTTCCGTAATTCTGCGTGCTTTCGCCTGCCCTCATCTTTATTACCTGGCCGAACACCGCATTGGTGAGAGTCACGGTGGAGTTTTCGGGAATAATCGGGGTTATTCCTGCCCGAATCAGCTTTTGCAGAATTCTTGATTCTACCTTGTTGAGCGCTTGCTGCTGGGCCCTGATTCTCTCGCAGTCAGAGCCGCCGTACAGAGAGTTTTCACCCTGATTGTTCTTTCTTATAATGATGGGAAATTCCCTCGGGGTGTAGTAGTTGATTGCCTTGACTGTCGGAACACTTCCGTCGGTTACGACCTCAATATCGTCGTCAAGCTTTTTGAATTTAGGCCTTTCACAACTGCATTTTCCCCTTGGCTTGTGACATGTAAGACAGATTTCAGTCTTTCTCTTGTAATATTTAGGCTCGTCTGACAAAACAAGCTCACCTGAAAAGACAAATCTTCCGATTTCACCGTCCTCGTCGCGATAGAAGCAGACGATAACCGTTACAGTATCAGAGCCCGATGTGTTTTCGTATTGATATTCACAATCTGCAAGAGCGGTATCGCTTTCCTTGACACCGTATTTTCGCATAAGCTCGCCCTTTGTGGTGGTGAAGCGAAGGAAGCAGTACTCCATGTCCTTAACCGAGCAAATTCCCGGCTGAGGAATGAAATCAAACGGGGAAATACAGTGGATTTTTGCCGAGGAATCGGCATTGTCCCACTCTACGTACCACACGCTTCCGCCATAAATATAGGTGTATCGCTCATCTCTGTCGTTCATTTCCTCAAAGGGAAGTCGATTTCGAAGCGAGCTGCAAAGTCGTTCAATATTCAGCGCATTCTGCTCCCCTCTTTCACTGTAACAGGGAACGTCAACCTTGGGCACGGGAACGTCTGACGAAATCTGAGTCTCAATAAGCTCGTAGGTGATATTTCTGACAACGGTAGCCTGCTCGGATGAGCCGTCGATTTCCGCAGAGCCCATGTACTGACTCATATTTCTGTTCATTTTGTCGTGAAGCTCGCTTACGGAAAGCAATGCGCTGTCATATAAATCCTTGAACACCCCAAGCCTTATAATGTTTTCTTCTTTATTGTTCAATTTGGTTCTCCGTATTTTTTAATTAAGTATTCACGCCCTGCTTTGTCCGCGCCGTAATAATCCTCCCACATATCACTTGACCACGGACGGTGTGCCTTGCCTCTGTCCTCTGCAGGTCGGGCGTAAAAGATGGCAAAGCCGCGCAGCGCATCAGGCGCATGAGTAATCTCGTGAGGCTCGGTAGAGCAGTCCGATGGGCGAAGCCTATCAATAATAAGCGCAGGCAGGCATTTTATGATTTCCTGACAGTGAGAAAATATCTGAAGTCCCACTCTGCCACCCTGAACCGACAAAAGCTCCTTGATTGCAAGCCAACCGCATTCTCGGTCGTTTGAGGTCTTGGTAAAGTTCACTCCATACTCCGAAAATAGCAGAGCCTTGTTCTTTCCTGTCTCCTGACTTCTGCTCCACATGTCAGGCGGAGCAAGCGTTGCATAGATGTCCTCTGTTGGCGGCGTTCTTCTGCAAATTTCCTCTGCAGCCTGGCTAATTGTAAGGTTTGATTTACAAAATTCGCGATAAACATATGAAACGTTGTCGGGAGATATTGCAATCCACAAACAAGCAAGTCGGTCAAGACCGTAATCAATAGTGCGGTATTTTCGCCATGACGGTGGAATTTCGAAGGGGGTGCAAATATGAAGCTTTGGGTTGAATTCGGTAAAATACTGTCCCTCAAAGATGTTCCAATCTCCGTATAAAAGAGCCTTTTTTTCTCTCTCTGGCAGGGCGAGCAGCCTTCTTTTGTAGTCGGGGTCGCCCTCTACGAGAAATTTGTTATCGTCAAGGAGAGCTGGGAGGAAAATTCTACTCATCCCGTCCTCTCCTACGAAGCTTTTTTGTGGCTCTGATGGGTCAACAAAGCGTTTTTTTACCCACCCGTGTCCAACTCCGCCGGGGTTTGTGGAGGATTTTATCTGCTTTGGAAAGTTGTTCGCGCCCCTGACTCTCGAAATCAGGTAAATGTACTGATTTTCTGTAAAATGCGTCAGCTCGTCGAAGCGAATGACGTCATACTCGGCGCTCTGATATTGATACACGTCGTTTTCGGCTGCGCAGTACCCGAAATCGATTAAAGATCCGTTTTTGAATCTTCCCGTGTGGGAGGATGCGTTGAAGCTGTAAATATCCTTTGGAAAGAGCATAAGAGATGTTCTTATCAGCGATTTTTCCAGCTCCGCAAAGGTGCGCCTGAGCACTAATTGCTTTGAATTTGGGTATTTCATAGCGAACAGTAGCGCGTCCACCATCTGTCCGTATGATTTACCTCCGCCTGCCGCGCCGCCGAACAGCACCTCGCTCTCGGTAGCGTCAAGAAAGGCCTTTTGCTTTTTGGTTACCGTGAGATGTAGCTTCATCAGATTACTTCAATTGTGAGAGCCGTCTGAGTAAAGCTTGGCTCCTCATCTGCCTCATCGGTGAGCAGATGTCGCACGAAGGTAGGGTCAAACCGCTTGTCAAGCGCACGGTCAATAAGATAATCTCTTCGGATTTCGCTGCATTCTCGGTATGCCATATCAAATTTTGGATTTTTTCTGAACTCAACCAGAGAGGCGAGTGGGATTTTTTTCAGCCTTGCAAACTTTTCGAAGCTTGGCGCGCCTCGCTCCTCGTAGTCCTCGAAAAAGGCTGTCATCTCGTCTGCAAGAGAGTCGTTATACTTTACTCTTTTGTAATTTCTCACGGTTACTCCTTTCTCGGTGGGAAAGCGCCTTCCGCACCGTAATAAGTCGTGGGAAACAGCGCTATCTCCCATCGACATCTCGATTATACAACCTTTTTTCTCGTTTGTAAGTATGGTTACCTTCCATAAAATCTGGTATGCACTCCTCTGAAATTTGTGCATATTGCACAATAAAAAACGCCCTCAGAGCATCGCTCCGAAGGCAAATTCTAAATATTTAAATAAGTAAAAGCGCCCCGAAAGCAGATAACACTTTCGGGGCGCTTATATATTTTT